>CAYQRR010000106.1:0-7820 GCA_964419635.1 uncultured Chitinophaga sp.
GAAGTAAATTAGTGGATACTACTAGTATATCAGAAAAACTTAAAGTATTAAAAGCAGAACAGTTATGGATTATCTCGCCCTTGGTATTTTGCTGTTAGGATCTTCGTGTCACAAAAAAACGACCGACATCCGGGTACAGTTTTTAAATGCGCTTCCTTATTCGGGCTATGTAGATTACTACCTGCAAGGCGAAAAACGTAGTTCGTTTATCGGCATGGCGCAAGGCAGCAATTCGCATACCGCCAACCTTATAGCGGGCGAACCCCTTACATTGGAAATCAAAAACCCCAATAGCGGCAATAGCCTATTGGCATCGGCCCGAGCCGACTGGCAAGCAGGAACGCATTACACCTATGTGATGTATGGCGACACAGCAGCACCACAAGGCACTTGGATGAGCGATACCGTATCCTGGCCCACAGCGGGACGTTTCAAGGTGCGCTTCGGTCATTTTGCGCCTGATGCACCTGCCTTGGATGTGTTGTATAACAACGATACAGTAGCCTTCAACCGTCTATATTTTGGCACCGACAGTACACAGGCTCTCAGCGATTTTACAGAACTGCCGGCCGGCACGTATACGGTACGCGTGCAAGATCACAACACCGGGCAGACGTATTTAATACAACCCAACATCGGCATTCAGGGCAACCGTATTCTGGAAATTTTTACCACGGGGCTTATGTCCGATTCGGTAACAGCCTTTTTTCAGTTGGGGACCATGGCGCGGTAATGGCTTGACGGGGCGGAGCATTCTTCAAGGCTTCCTAACAGTTGTTCGCCACTTGCCGGAGTAGCTTATTCTTTGGGCAATTCCGGCAGATTGTTGTGATTGGTATGTTTTACCCGCGTCCAGAAACTTTCTCGTTTATTGAGTGGCACAAAATCTTTTACAAACGCGGGTGAGGCATCAATAGCCGGCACCGGCAAATACCATTTTTTAAGCGAATCGACCGCTATGGGCAATATGCCCATATCCGGCAAATTGGTTTCTATAAACCCCTCCAGAAAGAACGCCTGATAAGGGTCCGCAGCCAAGGCTATTTTTTTAAATCCGAGTTTTTGTGCCAACAAATATCCGTAGTACACATTCTCTTTTCCATGTTCTGCTTTGGTTTCGGCAAATACGTGTTGTGGCGGCACTCCCATGGCTTCGGCTATCCGCTTCATGGTTTGTCCCTCTACGTAAGGCGAATAGCACGCAGCTCCCGAAAAGAGGATGTTCTTGGTAATGCCCTGGTCATACAGTTTTTTGGCCCAGATAATTCGCGCGTTGAACCCGCTGGTTTGTTGCCTGGCCGTATCGTAGGCAATGCCCGGCACAATCACCACATCATAGGGTGCCAGGGGCATATATTGGTTCGTCATTCGCTGGGCTATTTTTCGTACGTTACAGCTGCCCGCCAGTAGCAGGCCCACCGCTCCCAGAATGAATATCATTTGTTTTTTCAGCATCGTTCAAAGGTAATAAACGGAATCTTTATAGGGCAATCGGCTGTAACAGTTTTCTACATTTGCCGGCATGACGCCCGAACATTTCATCCGCGACTATACCGCAGCGCTGGCTACGCAGCAATGGGCAAATGTAGAGCCGCTGATTCATTCCAATTGTTCCGTTACTTTTTCGAGCGGTGCTTTACATCAGGGGATGGCAGCCATTCGCCAAGCATATGAGCACAATTTTGCCATTATTAAAAATGAAGATTACCGGATGAGCCGGCTGCATTGGATTACAAAAACTGATACGAAAGCTACCTACACATTTGATTTTAGCTGGAGCGGAACCATCAACGGTCTGCCCGCTTCCGGAAATGGGAAAGGGAAAGCCACCTTGGTATGCATCGAAGGCAAGTGGATGTTGATGGAAGAGCAATTATATAAGCATACTTCACCTGCTCCCTAAGGCACCACCAGATTACTTTGAGTGTTGGTGTATAACCGTATCTGTATCATAACATTGGTCTGCAGCGCATCGGATAGCCACAACCCCCGTTACTCAACCCGGTGATACACATCACTGCCTTTTTTGAATTTTCTCATACACAGCGTTGTGCAGCTTCCTCACCTTTGCTCTTAAAATAAAACGACATGAAAGCGATAATCAAAAAATCCGGAACGGTACTGTTTATTCTGATGGCGCTATTTGCCATGCACGCCTGCAAAAAAGAGTCGGGGCCCAATGTGCTGGGGGGCGAAACCAATATTCCTCTCACGCAAAAAGATAGTGTGACCGATATTTATTTTACGGTCAATGGCGGAGGCAGTTTGCCGGGTGCCACCATTAAAGTTTTAAGCAACGATAACGGGATGGTGACCTATGGAGCTACGGTCGATTTAAATGCCTATCCCGATTCGGTAGTGAATAATCTGGTGACGATGGTGCCCCAGTTGATTACTTATTATAATCCCAAAGACCTGACATGGAGTATTTCGCCCAGCGGAGTTTTATCGGTTCAGTTTAAACTCAAAATAACTTCCGAAGGCATACAAAACTACTTTGTGGATGGTAAGCCCTGGACGGTGAAGTATGCAGACGGGGTGGGTACAGACTATACCGTTACCCGCGATAACGGAGAAACGCTGACAGCAACTATTACAGAAAAAACCGGACAGGATGATTGGCCGTATAGCTTCTGGTATATTAAAACCAGCAAAGTAGAATATAATGCACCGGCCAGCGACCCCGTGTTAAGCAAGGTGACATTTCGGGTCAATCACAAGTTTGGTCTGGTTTATCTAAAAGCAGAGGGCAAAGACGGACGCGTAGTGGAACTTGATTTGTTCGCTTGGTTCTTGTTGTAAAACATTTTTGTAGTGCAGTGAACAGTCCGGCAAATATTTTTTTGCCGGACTGTTTTGTTGTGGAACTTCCACTATTTTTTGTTGATTGCAGTATGCATGAAGTATTTGGAGTTACCCATTTTGATGAGAAAGGAGTGCTGCTTATTCTCTTTTCTTTTTCCTTATTGGAAATGTTCATCGGTGCTTTTCAGCATTCGCCCCGCACATGGAACGATTATGTAACCGAACTGGTCAGCTTTGTGCAACTCACTGTATTTATACAGCCCGCTATCATAATAGGCGTGGCATTGCTGGCACGGTATTTTTTCCCCCAATACGAAAACCATTTCGCATCGGTACCGGCAGTAGCACAGTTCTTTATTTTGTTGCTGATAGAAGACCTGCCGCAGTATTGGTGGCATCGGTTGGCGCATCACTCTCCCTGGTTTTGGAAACTACATCTGGTGCATCATGCATCACCGGCTATGGGTGTTACTACTTCTTTTCGCAATAGTGCCTTGTATTATCTGCTTATGCCTAATATTTATTTTGCCGCCATCGCCATTTATCTCGGGTTTGTTCAGGTTTATATGGTGTATACGGTCGTAAAACTCTTCATTGTGATGAATGCCCACAGCGAATTGCGTCTGGATCGGTTTCTTTATCGCTACAAAATACTGCATCCTTTGGCCTGGTTGGTGGAGCACACTATCTCTACACCCGCAACTCATTTTGCCCACCATGGGTTATCGAATGAAGACGGCATCAGTAACAACAACGGCAACTTTGGCAACATGCTTTTTATCTGGGACCAACTCTTTGGTACTGCAAAATTTACCCGGCAGTATCCCTCCCGCTTTGGAATACACCGCGACCCTCATGACCCCTGGTATGTCATGCTCTTTTATCCTTTACTGAAATCAAAGAAGAAGGATAGTGAGTTAAGTTAATGGCGTGCTGTCCCGATTTTTTTTGTGACCCCTACAATATTTTAAGATACCATGCGACCTATCACACATGGGAATACTACTATCATTATTGGCCGGCATCGTTTGCTGGACATTAGCAGAATATCTGATGCATCGTTTTCTGGGGCACGAACATAAGGGCAAAAATTTTTTTAAAGCCGAACACGGGCAGCACCATGCCAAGTACAACTATTTTGCTCCTGCCTACAAAAAAGCGCTGATGGCGATGGTGGTTACCGGAACGCTGTACTTGTTAATGGAGGCAATTGTTTCGTCCTCTATTGCATTGGCATTTTTGTCGGGGTTTTTGAGCATGTATATCGTGTATGAGGTAACGCATTATCGTTTTCATATTCGCAAGCCGGTGGCCAAGCCATTCATACTCCTTCGCAAGCACCATTTTTATCATCACTTTCATAACCCTAAGTCCAACCATGGCGTTACCACCCGCTTTTGGGATCGGGTGTTTGGCACCTTTGTGCCGGTAGAAAAAGTGAGAGTGCCTCGCAAAATGGCGATGCAATGGCTGCTGCAAAATGAAGATGTTAAGCCGGTTTATCAACCGCATTTCTATTTGGTGCGGTGATTTTTTCATCAATACCCTACCCCTCCCATTAACCCGCTTGGATATCGAATTGTTGTATTTAGACAACAAGCAAGTGGTATAATATAGGCACCACCGTAGAATTATCTATCTGCATCGAAAAGGCGTTGTTATTTTTAAGCAACTTAAAACCAGTTATTTATCTAGGAAATTATCGCTGCTTTTAGCTTGGTAACATTTTTGTTATTTTGGTTTAGCCAAATACAGCGTATTGGAAGGATATATTCTTTTCTGAAAAATCAAGCGCATGAAAAAAATTTTTACACTCCTAGCCGCCATTCTGTTTTTTACGGCTCATGTTTTTTCACAAGCACAAACTTTTTGCACGTGGACCGATGCATCTAACCAACAAAGTTGTTGTGGTGGGTTGGGAACACCACCTTGTGGTACACAGGGCTCTGTAAATAACATTGGCTCTGGTACTTACACCTACCTATCCCTGACTGCGGGTAAAAACTATACACTGGGTAGCGATGATAGCGGCTTTGATTCTCAAACTACCTTGTGGTATTACACCGGTTCGGGAAATGCGATGGGGAACAACGGAGGGTGGGCTCCAATGATTTGGGGAGATGAAGGGGGGCCTGATGGTGCAGCTACTTTCAATTTTGACGCACCTTACACGAGTGGTAATTACATACTGGTCTTAAATCGTTACAATTGCCAGCAGCATGACTTTACGGGTGTTTCATCCGTGCTTCGTTATAGAGAAAATGGTTTACCGACCCTCACGGCTACAGCCGGCTCTGTATCATGTGGACAAACCTGTAATGGCACCGCCACTTTGGCTATGACCGGCCCATGCCAAACTCACACTATTACAAATGGCACTTTCGAAGAGTTTAATGCCAGTAGTGTCCCACTGAATGGTTATCATGGTCTATGGACCTATGACGGTGCCGGAACGGCTTATACGGATGCTGGCGGGCAAGCCTATTTTATTAATGGCAGTCAGCAAAGTTGGACCAATGCATTTTACTCCAATGCTACCGTTGCACGCTCTGAAGGGCTCACATTACAAGGCAGATTTTACAACACAGGAACATACAGTATGTTGGGCTGGCATGATGGTGGTACGGGCACTTCTTATACCGATTTAGTTTATGCCTTGTACCCGGAAGCGGGTGGTGGATTACAGATATATGAGGATGGAACTTTTAAGGCAACAGTAACCACAGAGGCATTGGCCGGAATAGGGGGGAGTTCCTTGCTCAATCGCTGGATAGAGTGGAAGATAGTATTACACAGTGGTGCAGCATGGAATCAAGGGGCAGCTTATTATATCAGAAACTGGACAGGTAACATGGCAGATCCTTGGATATTAGTTTATCATTCCAACTATTCAGGTGAATCTAACCTACGGGCAGGTGTTGCGAACTATTATTACAATAACGCTTACTTTTATGTTGACGATATTTTTATGGGGGGGGCACTCAATATCCTCCTTTATCCGGACTTTGTTCGGGTCCTGTAACTTATGCTGCACAGGACCAGTTTGGCTCGGTGGCTCGTGGTAGTGTAACTATTGGCATTGAAAGCACTGTGCCATCAACTTCTGCACCATCCATCACTGTTTTTAATTCGCCTAATAATGCCTGTAAGGGTGCCTTAGATTATGTTACCCCTACTGTAACCGATGGTTGCGCTGGGCAAACGGGCATAGATTATGTCATACCTTCCAGCGGCCTTGTTACTTGGGCACGCGCAGATGCAGCTATTACAAGAGATAACGATAATTACGTATATAAGTGGCAAGACTTAAGCCCTAGCGGAAATGATTTTTATCAAAACATACCACACTCTCGCCCTTTATTAGTAGCTAACCAAATTAATGGTAAGCCGGTAGTCCGATTTAATACGGCTCAGTTTCTCATAGGTACCAATAATATAAATGGCTCCGACTATTCTGTGTTTACGGTTGCTCGCACTACTGGAGGAACAAACAGGCGAGTTATTTCTTCCTCCAATTACAACTGGCTATTGGGTTTTTGGGGAAATATGAAGGATGTATTTCATATAGATGGATGGCAAACATACCCGGGAGGCACACCTATTGCCAACGAAGTGCACATGTACTCTGCTACCCGCAATGCATCGAGCAGCCAATTTTATGATTTTGGAAATCTGATTAATAACGGTGGTCCCGGTGGTGCTTTGCCGGGTATAATGCAATTAAACAGTTGGAACGGTGGTCTATCTGAATCGTCAGATTGTGATGTAGCAGAAGTAATTGTTTATAACCGGGTGCTTTCGGCTGCAGAACGTCAGGTAGTAGAAGGCTATCTGGCAAGAAAGTATAATCTAACCGTGCCATATGCTTCCTTGCAGGCCTATCAAACACAGACAACCGGTGCCACCGTTACTTACCAGGGTGCCGATGCGGCAGGCAACACCTCTACAGCCTCTATTACACCCGTGACACAATACCCGGGCCCTACCGTTACCCCTAGCGCAACTACACTTTGTAATCCCGGTTCAGTCACGCTTACTTTGAGTGGCATGGCCCCTGCCGGAAATAAACTCACAGCCAGTGCTACTTCTGATTGGCTTTGTGTGGGAGGCACCGGTTCTTGTTCCACGGTTGGTCCATGGACATCTAATTTGGCAGTAGGCACTACCTGGACAATTGAGGCATGGGCTAAATTTCCTTTGCCCAATACTGGTGGAGCTGGGAATTGGAATACACTTATCAGAGGCACAAATTACCACCATATCATAGTGAATAATGATGGCACTAATAAGTTTTTAGGCACATATGTAGCAGGCTTTCAGTCTTCCGGGTTTAATACCAATTTACTTTCGGCAGGTTGGCATCACATCACAGCAGTGGGAAGTGGTGGTGGAACCTCATTTTATATTGATGGTGTTTTTGTAGGTCGTTCAGCCTCTCAGCCTACAGATAATGTGGTTGCTGTCGGTAACTATCAAGGAGGCGGACAACAGTTTGGAGAGGTGGATGAAGTGAGAATATGGAATACCACACTTGGGCAAAATACCATTAACCAATGGATGACACGTGGAGTTACCTCTGGCCATCCTAACTGGAACAATATGGTTGGCTACTACAAGATGGATAGCAATGGCAACAATAGTGCTGCCGGTACTGCTGCTTGCGGAACCTGCGTTGGTGCGTTACAAGGTTCTGCTAACTTATCGAATGCTACTGCTTTTTACTCTTACGCTGTAACCAATGGAATTGGGGGAACCCTTTCTCCATCAAGTTCCAGCACAGCCGAATCTTTTAGTATTACCAGTGCCACTACAACGGGTGCTGTGACATTTGTGGCTAGTGCAAATAGTTGTAACAGTACAAGCACCAGCAGTGGAACTATTACCGTAGACCAATTCACCACAGCAGCAGCCGGCCCCGACCAGGACGTATGTGCTACTACGGCTACTCTGGCAGGTAATACACCGGCTACGGGGGTAGGCACCTGGACCGTGATAGGCGGCAGCGGCACCTTTTC
>CAYQRR010000107.1:0-7807 GCA_964419635.1 uncultured Chitinophaga sp.
ATGGAAGTGTTATACAGCAAAGGGCTGTTTGACCAAATGGAAGAAACATATCAAGAAGCTAAAAAGCTGTGTATGGCGCATAACATTGCCCTCACCCAACTTCAGCTCAATTACTATTGGCAGGTATTGCTAATCCGAAACTTTAATCCCTCTCAAAGTGACACCCTCGAACCTTTCAGAATAGAACAAGAAAAGCTGATCAAGGAGTATGGATTAAATCTGGACATCAGCCGGATGGAATCCAAAGTAGCGCAACTACTTTTCAGATTTCGAAACACCGATGGGACCGAGATCGCAAAACAGACTACTGATTTTTTAAACCATCCATTATTCAGCAATATCGCTCAGTATACTCCCAGACAGCAGTCGGTCGTTTATAACGTGCTACATCAGTATCACAGCATTTGTAATCAACACGAACTTGCTCAAAGTGCATTGAAAAAGCGAATAGCCATCCTTGAAAAAATGCATGAAAATCCACTGATGAGTGGCCAAGATTACATCATTACGTTATTTAATATGCTGGTGGAATGCAAAAGGGGTACAACGGAGTATGATTCGTACTTCAACAAACTGAAAAATCTGCAGTCGTTAAATGAACATCAGGAATTGTACAAGCGCGAAATCATCTTTCGATTGTATCTCAACGAGCTCTCTGAAAAGCCGATATTAGAGGAAGTTCAAGAAGCCGAACAAGCATATCTTGCCAAACCCATGCCCACCAAGTATGACACCCGAATCAGCAATGCGCAATCATTTGCCTATTGCTATTATCAATTGGGCAACTTGGATAAAGCCATCGACTGGTGTAATAAAGAGTTTCAGGAAGATGAACATCGCTACGATAGCAGCGCAGTAAACAATGCGCTGCTAAAAACGATTATTTACATGGAGCAGCAGAAACCAACTTTAGCGGCCAGCACAGCCCAAAGCGCCATCTACTTTATAAAAAGATATTTACAGGAAAACGCTCACCTGATCAAGGTATTCCAACTGCTGCAACACATAGCCGAAAGCAACACGGCATCCCATCAAAAGAAATATACCCGAGAATTGCTGGCAATCATACCGGACACTTACCTTACCTCAAAAGTAAACCTGACAGAATGGTGCAAAAAGCTTTTGGGTTCTGCAGGAGGATGAGATGAAAAATACACAGACGAGACACTGAAACTAATAAACGACCAACGATGGTTTATTTTGCAGGACCACTTCGATGCGTGCCATCAATTCATCTGTCAATTTGGGCATTGATTCGTAACAACGAAGATTTTCCTCCAACTGAGTAATTTTCGATGCACCCAGAATAACGGTGGATACGTTCTTATTTTTCAAACACCAGCAAAGTGCCAAATGCGCGAGAGGCATGCCGGCCTCTTTGGCCAAAGCTTGTAGCTTTTTCACTTTCTCTACTTTTTCCATGTCGCCCAACGCACGGTCTTTTAACCATTGCATAAGCTCCATTCTGGTTTTCTCATCGCCTACCGAGCCATCAAAATATTTATCGGTGAGCAACCCGGAGGACAGCGGGCTCCAGATGGTGGTGCCCATACCAAAGTGTTCGAACAGCGGCAGATAATCACGCTCCATGAATTTGCGGTGAAGCATATTGTATTGCGGCTGCTCCACCACAGGTGCAATGAGGTGGTGCCTGGCACACCAATAATGCGCCTCGGTAATCTGCTGCGAGGTCCATTCGCTGGTTCCCCAATACAATATTTTCCCTTGCGTAATCAGGTTATGCATCGTCCAAACAGTTTCCTCTATTGGGGTATTCACATCAGGTCGGTGGCAGAAATACAAATCCAGATAGTCCACCTGTAGGCGTTTCAGCGCGGCATGACAGGCCTCTACCACATGCTTGCGCATCAGTCCCTTTTGATTGGGCTTTAATGGAGTGGTTCGCCCCCAAAATACTTTAGAAGAAACCATCCATGTGTCGCGGTCCCAGTTTAGTTTCTTCAAAATACGTCCCATCACTTCTTCGCTTTTGCCATGCGCGTATACCTCGGCATTATCGAAAAAGTTGATTCCGGCATCATATGCTTTTATCATTAATGCCTCTGCTACCTCATCGCTTATCTGATACCCAAAGGTAACCCAACTACCGAGCGAAAGCTCACTCACCTGCAATCCTGATTTTCCCAGTCTTCTGTATTCCATACTTCTAGTTATTTAAATAATAAGATAGCATTGGTCGGTTATACCTTATATACCGCATCCAGATACTTTTTCAAAATATCGGTCACCATACCTCTGAACGGCAAAGAGCCGGCCATACCGTAAATAGGAGCCATGCCTTCTTTGTTACCGGGCGATGCTTTTACCACCGCTACTGAATCTTTCAGGTCTTGTAAAAATCGTTCTGCCACCCCGGGTTGTGTATGGCGCAGGGTAAGCGCAATGTGAAAACAAGCAGGTTTTTGTAAACCATTCAAATTCCAATGGCGCTTCGTCATTTGGTCGAGAACCTCGTATATATTCAATTTATCGGAGGCCAATGCCAATATCCAATGCGGATGGCCGAGCAGTTTTATTTCCGGTATTTCTTTTAAGCCATGCTTAATCTTGTCAGCTGTTTCAAAAATGGCTTTCACCGATTTCAGATATCCCTCCTCTCCCATGGCCAACATGGCTGCCCAGCAAGCAGCACTCAAAGCCCCCGGACGCGAACCGGCCAGTGTGGGGGAGTTGTATAAACCGCCCGGCCAATCGGCAGTAGCATAAAACTGATAGTGGCGAAGATCTTCGGTGCGATACAGCACCACCGATGTTCCTTTGGCAGCATAGCCATATTTGTGAGTATCTACACTCATACTGGTCACACCCGGCAAACGAAAATCTACCACAGGCACTTTATAGCCTAGCTTTTCGGCAAAGGGCACCACAAAACCTCCGAGGCAGCAATCGGTATGAAATCCGATTTTATGTTTGAGGGCCACATTGGACATGGCCTCGATGTGGTCGAAGGTGCCATGCGGAAATGCCGGTGCTGAACCTACCACTACAATGGTGTTATTATTGATAGCGCGTTTTACAGATTCCGCAGTAGCTTCATAGTTAGCTGTTACAGGAATCTTTACTTGTTTGATGTTGAAATACTGCGAAGCCTTGTCAAAAGCTGCGTGCGCGGTAACAGGCACTATCATTTCGGGTTCGGTAATGCCTCGCTCTTCGCGGGCGCGGTCGCGATATGATTTAATGGCGCATAAAATACTCTCGGTGCCACCGCTCGTCACGGTACCACACACCTCTTGCGAAGTGGCTGTTTTACCTTTGCCATGCATATGCGCTACCATACTTACAATCTCAGCTTCATACTTGGTAGCCGATGGAAACAAATCGGAATGCAGCGGGTTACTCTGCGATTGCAACGCATACACCTGATTGAGGAAATCAATGTGTGCCTGGTCGCCATGATAGATACCTCCGCTTACGTAACCATCTTTCCAGCGACTGCTTTCTAAATCGTGCATGGATTGAATGTCGTGCAATATTTCTTCGTGGGTTCGACCGCTGGAGGGCAAGGATGCGTAGGTGGTAAACTTGTTTTTGTATGGTTTCAATGAATGCTCAAAAGCTACCATCGTTTTTTGATTCTCGGCATCAATCATCTTTTTAACAGCCGGAATTTTCTTCATGCGTTTTTCAATCACTCGCGCCACTGCCGGTGGCAGCCAGCCCAGTTTACCTGAAATTTCTTCTACGTTCATATTGCTTGTTTATTTATTAAGGCGTGCAAAAATGGGTTTGTTTCTGTTGTAGATATCCATAAAAATGTCGAAGCGTTCGTCATAGAGCGCTTTGTTGGCTTTGTTGGGCAGAAATTCTTTTTTGACTTCCACCGCTGCTGCTGCTTTATCTAAATCAAGAATACCGAGTGCCATTAAAGCCAGCATGGCTGTGCCACGGCTGTTGGCCATGAGCGGTTCCCGTACCTGACGGATGGGCCGGTTGAGCACATCGGCAATAATCTGGCTCCAGATGTCGGAATTGGCACCACCGCCTATAAAGTTGATGAAATCAAATGGACGTCCCATCATTTTTTCTACATACAACTGCAGCCATCGCGCATTCATGGCTATGCCCTCCAGCACAGCACGCATCATATGCGAGCGGTTATTATTCAACGATAGATTATAAAAACCTCCGCGGGCATGATGGTCGTCTACGGGACTGCGCTCGCCATACATCCAAGGCAAAAAGATTACGCCCTCGCTGCCGGGTTTTACTGTTTCCACTACTTCATCCATTCGTTTATAGAAATTATCCGGAGCAGCTCCGGTGCCTAAAGCATCCGCAGCAAACAACAGGTTATTCTTTATAAAGTTTAAACAAGCTCCGGCTGTTTCTTGTTCATTCGCTATGAGGTAGCGACCGGGGATGCCGGAGGGGATGGTGCCCATGTTGTGAAACATGTCGGTCTTCTTAAACGGTAAGTGGCTTACCAACCAGCTGGAGGTGCCAATGTATAAGTGCCCGTCATAATCTTTAATAGCACCGCTGCCCACTGCTGCACTTTGTACATCAGGTGTACCGGATATAACCTTTACATCCGGATTCAACTGCAACAAGCCGGCCACCTTACCGGTTACCGTGCCCAGCACAGAGTTTGTTTTCACGAGCGGTGGCAGTTTGTCTTTATCTATGCCGGTGAGTTGTATCAATCCATCGTGATAGGTAATGTTATTGATATCGCGGTTATCGGTTATCCAATACAATAAAATAGAGTCGAAGGATGCCGTGCATTGTCCGGTGAGCCACAGATTGAGATAATCTTTAGGCTCCAGGAATTTATACGTCTTTTCGTATATACCGGGCAGTTTGTCTTTGATGTAAAGAATATGCGCGATGGAATCTTTTCCGCTTTTGGTAGGGCCACCACCGGTCAGGTTAATCCATTTCAGAATTTTGCCTACTGCATAGCCCTCCACCCGAATGGGACCGTGTGTCAGCTTTTTTACCTGCTCGGCTCCCCGGGTATCCATCCAAATGATGGCATTCATCAACTCTTTGCCGTTTTTATCTACGCAAACGGTGCCACTCCACTGTGCCGTGCAGTTAATGGCGACAATATCTTTGGGGTCAATCTTTGTTTCGGCAATCAGGTTTTGGTAAGCGGTAGTGATAGCCTGTATCCAATCGGAAGGGCGCTGTTCGGCTCCGCCACCATCGCTCAATAATAAGGGCACTTCCTGAAACCGATAGCCCATACAACGGGCCTGCGTATCAAACAAACTTACTTTGGGTCCCGAGGTGCCCAAATCAATGGTGAGAATCAGCGAACTCATGAAATAGAAGATTTGATAAAAAACGTCTGCGAATGTAAAAAGCTATGCAAGGAAGCAGCAGGGAATGACATTTAATCGTAAAGTACCGACTAAATGTTTCACCGGTGCGGGTGATTTATATCAGGAGGGAATAGCCAAAGCCTGCGGAATAAAGTTTACATTCGGTAAGGTGGAGCGAAGGCTGTTTGCAATAAACACCTGCTCCCCCAACAAGCACATGGAGTTTTACAACTACTACAAAAAATTCTTTACGCTTTCCAACGATATGCTTTGTGTGGCCAATACCGAAGCGTATTTCACTCACCTGAATCCTTATTTCTGTCAACTGCTGGGCTATACCGAAGAAGAACTAATCAGCAGGAAGTTTCTCGATTTTGTGCATCCGGATGATGTAGACTCCACCCTGGCTGAAGTAGCCAAACTGAGTGCCGGGTTTAACACCATTAACTTTGTCAACCGCTACCGCTGCAAGGATGGCAGCTATAAATACCTGGAATGGTCCTCGGCACCCGACACCACCACGGGTGAAATTTTTGCCGTAGCCCGCGATGTAACCGAGCAGCACCAGCGCGAAGAAGAAATTATGCTGCTGAATAAATCGTTGGAGGCTGCATTGCGCGAAATGGAATCGTTCAGCTACTCGGTATCGCACGATTTGCGCGCACCGGTGCGGGCTATCAGCGGCTTTGCCCGCATCATTACCGATAAGCACAGCGAGCCACTGAGTGCCGAAGCCAAAGAACTGCTTCAAATCATCAACACAGAATCTACCCGCATGGGTCAGCTGATTGACGACCTGCTTTCTTTTTCCAAGCTGGGCAAAAAAGATTTGCAGCGAACCATGATACCCATGAAAGAACTGGCCCACGATGCTGTGCAGGAATTGCAACGACTGCACACAGTGAGCACGGACCTGCCTATTCAGATTGACCCCCTGCCCGATGCCTACTGCGACCGCAGCCTGATACGCCAGGTGTTGGTGAACCTGGTGAGCAATGCCATTAAGTTTTCGATGCACAAAGCAGATGCGCGCATCACCATTGGCTACACCGAACACGATGCCATGGTTACCTATTATGTAAAAGACAATGGTGCCGGGTTCGATATGAGATATTACGACAAGCTCTTCGGGCTGTTTCAGCGGCTGCATAGCCAGGAGGAATTTGGCGGCATAGGCATCGGCCTGGCCAATGTGCAGAAGATTGTCCACCGCTTAGGGGGAGAGGTATGGGCCGAAGGTAAAGTAAACGAAGGGGCTACCTTTTATTTTTCGCTACCGCGGCATGCTCCGGCTGTGGCTCACCATCCGTAAACCCATTGAATTATGACAGAAACAGAAATACTCCTGGTGGAAGACAATGCTGCTGATGCGCGCTTAACCGTTATTGCCCTGGAAGATGCTCAACTGAAACATAAAATAGTGCTGGTGCGCGATGGCAGCGAGGCGCTCGATTATTTTTACCCCGATGGCGAACAAACCTCCGATATGGCGGTGCGTTTGCCCAAGGTGGTGTTTCTGGATTTAAAAATGCCCAAAGTGAATGGCAATGAAGTGCTGGCCAAGTTAAAACAAGATGAGCGGACCCGAAAAATTCCGGTGGTCATGTTTACCTCTTCGCAGGAACCACGCGATATAAAAGAATGCTATGCCCTGGGGGCCAACAGCTATATTGTGAAGCCGGTAGACTTTGATGAGTTTTCAAAAGTAGTGTGTGCCATGGGCCAATACTGGACGCTGGATAACCTGACCATCGACTGAGCGCAGGGGCATGCCTCCTTGCCCCGCTGTCGTGATTAAAATTTATTGCTCACCTTTTCGGCAAAGCAGAGCAGATTCTCTATGTGCAGGCGTTCGCCATTATCCAGTATAGCCGTGCCGCTCATATAGCCAAACACCTGATGCTGATCGGTGGACACCACCAGCGCATTGATGAGCGCAGCGCGGTCGAGGAGGGGAACAAAATCCATTTCGAAGCGGCCATCGCTGCTGCTGAACTTCCATGGGTGCAGGTAACTATCGGGTGGAATGTGAAAAGTCACCTGCTCCAGTTTGTGCGCCTTTCCGTCATAAAAGAGCATGTTTTCGGTAGCGGCTGTGGTATTGCCAAATCCATAGCCGATGTTAAACCCAAACGGTTTGCCATGCACCCAGCCATTGCCCGAACCCCAATACCAGGTGTTGCGATAGGTCCACACACCACGGCCCCAGTCAAAGGTAGCCATATCGGTATCCGGGTCAAAGTGAAAGCTGCTGCTACCCAGCTGCACAGTGCCCGAGGCGCGCAGACAGTTTATTTTCTGATTGTAATAAAACGCCCGGGCATCTTCGGAAAATGGGGTGGCTATCACCATGCTATCCATGGGCGGCTGCTGCAGCACGATAGCTGCCGTCAGGTGCTGCCCCGGCATAAAATCGGGAACGGAGCAATGGAGCGTCCGTTGTCCGGGTGTTGTGGTAAACGCTATCTCCATTTGTTTGTGCTTAAAATGCACGGTTCCCCCGGTGGTAGTGGCGG
>CAYQRR010000108.1:0-7757 GCA_964419635.1 uncultured Chitinophaga sp.
AACTTGCGCAGATACTGGCTGGCAGTGGTGTTACAATTTCCAATGTGACCATCAACTGCCCGGGCACATCAGCCGGTACTTTTACCTGCAACAATTGCAACATTGGCATGAGTAGCGGTATCGCGCTGACCACTGGCGACATTAATGCCATAGCAGGACCTAACAACGAATCGGGGGCAGGAGTAGATAATCTGGCCCCCGGCAATGCGCAGTTGACCAGCTTGGTGGGTGGACTTTTTGCATCAACATACGATGCCTGTGTGCTGGAGTTTGACCTGCAAGTGTTAAGCGATAGTGTGGAGTTCAAATACTCCTTCGGTTCCGAAGAATATCTGGAATGGGTAAGTGCCGGCTACAACGATGTATTTGCCTTTTATATCAGCGGACCGGGTATAGCCGGACAACAAAACATTGCCTTGGTGCCCGGAACAGCCACTCCCGTATCGATTGATAACGTAAATGACGTTGTGAACAGCGTTTACTATGTAGACAACGGAGATGGATTTACCGCACCGCAAAACGCGTCCAACTACTACATACAATACGATGGATTTACCACTGTGCTTACCGCCAAAAGAAAAAACTTACAACCTTGCCAAACCTATCATTTGCGACTAGCTATTGCCGATGCAGGAGATGGCATTCTGGATTCAGGCGTATTTCTGGAAGCCAACAGTTTAACCTCCAACGGAGTTACTGTGGATGATGCCTCCACTAATGACCCCAACACGTCTAATGCGATGGAAGGATGTGTGAACGGAAGAATAGTTTTCAGAATTGATAATCCGGTGCCAACACCCGTTACCGTGACCTACCAAATTGGCGGAACGGCTACAAATGGTCTGGATTACCAGAACATTCCTAATACGATTACCATTCCTGCCGGAGATTCCACCGCCACGTTGAATATTATATCGCTGACCGACAATCTGCCCGAAGGAACTGAAACAGTCGCTATTTATCTTTTAAACGCCTGCAACAGCCAACCTTACGATAGCGCGGTGATGCAAATTTTTGATCCATTTCCGGTGCGGACTACCAATGACACCAGCATTTGCGCTGGCGATCAGGTTACCCTAGCATCGCAGGGCCTGGGCGTTTACAATTGGTCGCCTGCTGCTACTCTCTCATCGGCCAGTGCGCTGTCTCCGGTGGCCTCACCCACAGTGACTACTACTTATATTATTACGGCAAACATTGGTTCCTGCACCTCACGCGATACTGTAACAGTAAATGTCATTGCCCCTCCGTTTTCTGTAAATGCCGGCAATGATGTGTCGTCCTGTTCGGGTGGTGCAGTTCCCTTAACCGCTGTAGTGAACGGTAATCCGGTAAACGGACAGGCTTTTCAGTATTTGTGGAGCCCGTCTGGCGGATTAAGCAGCACGACTACAGCTGCGACCACCGCCACTCCGTCCGGAGCAGCCACATACGTTATTCAAGTAAGCAGTGGAAGTTGTCGTGTTTCAGATACTGTCAATGTAACAGTTGGCCAGTTAAGCATTACCACGAATGCTACCAACGAAACCTGTTACGGATATTTGGATGGAACAGCCGCTGTTACATCCGCAACAGGCACCTCTCCTATCCAATACATCTGGAATAACAATGCAACTACTTCCTCGTTGAGCGGATTATCGGGTGGTAGCTATAGTGTTACTGTGACTGATGCCAATAACTGTTCCGCTACGGCCACCTTGACAGTGGGCTCTACAAACGCCATTCATTTTACACCGCCCACTATAAATCAAATCAATTGCTACAACGGTAACGATGGACTCATCTCCATTAGTGCCACTGGAGGTGCCGGTGGGTTAAATTACTTGTGGAACACCGGTTCTACTGCTACAACATTATCCTTACTTACCGCCAACACCTACACCCTCACCGCTACTGATGCCAATGGCTGCCAGGCTGATACCAGCATCGTGCTCAGCCAACCCACCCAACTCACACAAACAGTTCAGTTTAATAATGTGAGCTGTAATGGCAGTGCCAACGGTAGTATTGATATTGGCGTATCGGGAGGAACAAGTCCCTACAGCTATCTATGGAACGATGGTGCCATTACACAAGACAGAATCAATATTGGCCCCGGAAATTATGCTGTTACAATTACCGATTTTAATAACTGCTCGGGTAATTTGTCTTTCACTATCAACGAGCCTAATCCTATGGTGCTTACCGCCAGCGCCACGCCTGCACTATGCTTTGGAACTAATACCGGTGCCATTGACTTATCGGTGAACGGAGGCACGTTCCCTTACAATTACCTGTGGAGTAACAGTGCTACCTCGCAGGATATTTCACAATTATCCGCAGGCTTATATTCGGTGATAGTCACCGATGCAAACAACTGTACAGCGGGCAACACACAAACGGTGCAGCAACCTACGGTGCTTTCCGTTTCGTTAACTAAAACAGACTTGCAATGCTTTGGCGATAACTCCGGAAGCGTTTCGTCTGTAGTTACAGGAGGAACTCCGGGCTATACTTACACCTGGAGCAACAGTACCGCTACCCCAACCCTCAATGCCGTAGCTGCCGGCAACTACAGTGTAACCGTAAACGATTTGCAACTTTGTCAGGCTTCTGCATCCATCACAGTAGCAGAGCCCAGTGAGCTTTTGCTCAATATCTCCTACAGCGATGTGCTCTGCCATGGTGGAAACAGCGGACAATGTGCTGTTACCGCAAGTGGTGGCACCCCGGGCTACAACTACCTGTGGAGTAATGGTATTATTACAGCCGCCAACAACAACTTGCCTATCGGCAACTACTCCGTTACGGTGAGCGATGTAAATTCATGCTCTGCGTCTGCCGATGCCACCTTAACAGAACCTGCATTACTGAGTGCTATACTCGCATCACTCCCACCCAAATGCGTAGGCGGCAATGACGGGAGCATCACCACTACTATGGTGGGGGGAGTGGCTCCGTATAATTTCACTTTAAACGCTGCCGGAAATACTTTGGCCAATAATGGCAACGGCAGCTTTACCGGTTTATCGTCCGGTGGCTATCAGGTCAATGTGACCGATGGCAACAATTGCACCACCTCCTCCAACGTCAGTATCCTTTCGCCCTACCCCGATGAATTTACATTTACCGCTACACCCACTTCGTGTTTCGGTACAAATTATAACGATGGATCCATTACTATCATCCCGGTTTCTACTATAAACCAGCCCTATACTTTTAATATCGACAATACGGGCAACCAGCTATCAGGTGTATTTAACAACCTGAGTGCCGGCATGCATCAGATTGTGATTTACAACAACAACGGTTGCCAAACCGACACTTCTTATTTTGTAAATCAGCCGGCAGAAGGCACCGCTGAAATTTTATACGGAGACACCACCGTAACGCTCGGGCAAAGTCTACTGCTCTCTTCGGTGTTGAACAACTATACGAGCGGTGCCATTACCGGTTATCTGTGGCAACCTGCCGATGGTTTGTCTTGTAACGATTGTCCTCAGCCGGTATTTAGCGGTTACCACACCACAGAATACACGCTTACTATTACGTATGGCAATGGCTGTATGGCACAAGCAGCCACCACGGTGGCGGTAGCCGGCTACCCGCCTGTTTTTATTCCCAATGCCTTTTCACCTAATGGAGATGGCAACAATGATGTGTTTATGATTTATGGAGAGTCCATCCAAAATGTAGGGCTCCTGGTCTTTGACCGGTGGGGCGAAAAAGTGTTTGAATCTGCCACACAGTTTGAAGGATGGGATGGAACATTTGCCGGTAAGCAACTGAACCCTGCGGTGTATGTGTATGTGGCCGGAATCACTTACCTGGATGGCAAAAAGATGGAGAAAAAAGGTACTGTTACACTTTTAAAATAAGTTTTAATTCAATCTACACATGCGCTATTTTTTATTGCTGAGTGTGCTACTGCTGCACACGGTTTTGGCTTCTGCCGCTACAGGCGACACCACCTTTATTCAAACACACACTACCACTAATCTGGCATCGCCCCCCTCTAATGATGATTACTGGGCGGTGTTTCCAAACAATATCGCTTCTTATCAAAAAATAGTGATGGTGTTTACCTTGGGCTGTGGCACCCCCAACTGCAGCGGATGGGACTACACCGTGAATGCATCGTTTGGTAAAAAAAGCGGTACCGTGGATTCTTCCATTGTGGCTATTGATACCCTAACGCTGGATACGACCTGGAGCTATGCAGACCATGTGGACTTTATGGAAGCAGGCCGCTTGATTACCCCTTATGGCACCTATATGGCCAATGGGTCGAATGGATTCAATAACTCGTGGACGCATCCTTACTATTACGATGTAACCGATTATGCCACTATTCTTAAAGACTCGGTAAATGTGCGCATCCGTTACGATGGCTGGACAGATGCCTTTAGCGCTAATGTGTCGTTTATGCTTATTGAAGGACCGGCCAATCGCGATATACTGAACATTGAAAAGGTGTATGACGGCTATTTCAATTACCCCAATCTGGCAGGCTACGAAAGCCAGGCAACGCCTAAAACGGTTTTTATTCCTTCTAATGTTACCTCTGCAAAGCTGGCGGTGATCATGACCGGACACGGCAGTCAGGGAGAATTTGACCCGCACAGTTTTTATGTAAACGTGAATGGCACACCGGTGTATTCTAAGTTACTTTGGAAAGCAGACTGCGGCATCAATGCCATTGCCCCGCAGGGCGGCACCTGGATTTTTAACAGAGCCAACTGGTGCCCGGGCGAAAAAGTGCCCGTGTATGAGATAGACATTACCAATTACATTACCCCGGGGCAAAATGCCGTGATTGATTTAGATTTTGACGACTACACTCTTGGAGCCGGTGAAGGCGCGGGCTATGGCACTTCGGTTCATTTAATTACCTATTCATCTCAAAAAAACAACGATGTGATGATGGAGGAAATTATAGCCCCCAACAACGACAAAAACTATTTGCACTTTAACCCTGTGTGCTCCAATCCTATGGTCAAGATTAAGAACACCGGAAAACTTCCCCTTACGTATGCCGAAATATCCTATTGGGTAAAAGGAGGCAGTAAATGGTATTATGAGTGGACCGGATACCTGGCGCCCTTTGAATCGCAAACAGTTACCCTGCCCGCTTTTGACTGGAACGGGCTGGACACCACCGACCGGGTGTTTTATGCCGAAGCCACCTGGCCTAATCAAACACCGGACGAATATGCAGCCAACAACAAACTTAGCTCCGCGTTCAATATGGCACCGCAAACCGAGGAGGCCTTCATCATTTATTTTAAAGCCAACAACCACCCTGAAGAAAACTGGTATGTGTTGAAAAACGAAAATGGCGACACCATTTACAGCCGAAACACCTTTAGCTCCGGGGCCATTTCGCGCGATACCATTTACCTGGCCTGGGGCAGCTATTACCTGGACTTTAACGATTATGATGCCGGCTGGGAAGGGGGCGATGGCATATCCTGGTGGCTGAACACACAACAAAATCTGGAAACAAGCGGGCAGTTAAATCTACGGAAGTTGAACAGTCAGATTTTCAAAAACTTCAATGGCGACTTTGGCAGCAATATTCATTATGAATTTACGGTTGGATACCCTTTAGGCTACAATGCGCCCAAGCAGGCTCCCAGCCCTCCGCAACACCCTACGGGCCTGCTGGAAACGATAGAAGCCAAAACAAACCTTTCGGTTTTTCCGAATCCATCTGCTTCCACCTTTAATGTAATGTATCAGAGCAGCCGGCCGGCCAATGGCGAAATTCAGGTGACCGATGCCCTGGGCAAAACCGTGAAGCAATTCAAATTCTATCAATCTACCGCTGAGGTATATCCCGTAAACGGAGCCGATTTAAGCAATGGCATTTATGTGGTTACCTTAAAGACCAAAGACCAAACCCTGTCCAAAAAGGTAGTGGTAACCAAGTAGGGCTTTATTGGAGGCAAGCAGCGAAGCGGGAAAGGCCCGAGGGGGCTGAAAATTCCTCTCTGCAAAATTTGTAATTCTGGATTTGCTTGTTTTTTTTTGTAGCAGGTAAACAGAAAACAATATGCTTTATTCCCCTCTAAAGCGTTTTCACTTCACCAGCCCCTGTCGGTTTTTCAGGGGTAATCGCACTTTTTTAAGTAATTATTCTGCCCGGGCAACCGTTGCCGTGCGTCTGGCAATGGTTGCTACATGTCTGGCAATAATTGCCGGGGCCCAAAAAATGATTGCCACGGCTCTGGCAATGGTTGCTACACGTCTGGCAACAATTGCCAAAGCCCTCGGGTATGCTGCCACAGCCCCGGCATCGGTTGCCAGGGCATTTTTAATCATTGCCAGGGTCCTGTCAATGATGGCTACACGTCTGGTAATGGTTGCTAGACACCTGTTAAAGGCTCCAATGCCCCTTTTCAACCCGATTTTTCAAGATTTTCATTTATTTTTTAACCGTTTTGCCTCTGCCTGCACTATATCAGGCGGGGCAAGGCACAAAACAATCTCGTATGGCAAAAAAGTATTTCCTGCCGGGAGATGACCCCGGAAAAGTGATTTGGCTTCAGAACTTTTCGAGTAAGCTAAACGACTATGCCGCTAAATACGGCATATCACCGGCTGAAGTGGCCGATATGGTCGCCTCTGCCGATTTCTTTGCTTACTGGGTAACGAGCCTCGACAAAATACGCACCTTTTCGCAAAAGGCCACCGCCTTTAAAAACGAGGTGCGCGATGGCCTGGCCGAAGCCGGGGGCAGCCCGAGCCTGACGCCCTCGCTGCCCGATTTGGGCCCGGCACCTATCGCAGTGCCACCGGGCATTTTTGACCGCGTAACGGCCATTGCCGGACGCATTAAAAAATACCAGAGCTACACGGTGGCCGATGGCGAAGATCTGGGCATTGAGGGACCCGAAGAAAGCGAGGACCCTACACCGCCTACACCCTAGGCGATAGCAAATGACAGTAGCCGGTGCACCCACCGGCTACTGTTTTTGGGGCTGCACCGTTTGCTCCGCAGCATACGCATTTTGATAGCTGGAAGAGGGATGATGGGTGAAAGTTTTATGCTTTTTGCCAGTAAAAACTTGCGGGTATATTTGGGTTAGCGGCAAGTTTAACGCGACAGTGCATTCTTAAACGATAGAAAATAAATGAAGGACTATTACAAAACATTGGGCATCTCATACGGTGCTGACTTGACAACGATAAAGAAGGCGTATAGACAACTTGCACTTCAGTATCACCCTGACAAGAATAAAGCGGCAGACGCTGCTCAAAAATTTATTGCCATAACAGAAGCATACGAAGTTTTGCGTGACGATAGAAAACGAACTGACTACGATTACTTATACAAAAAACATTTCCAAAGCGGAGAGGTTACAATTTACAAAGAGCCAACTTATCAAAGACAACAGCAAACATGGACTGACTTCGGAGAACAAAGAGCAAGAGAATATTCATCAATGAAGTATGACGACTTTGCTCAACGAATTTTAGACGAAATAAAAATTGGAGCAAGCTATATCCCCAATGTAATCTTTATTCTGTTTTGTGTAGTCGGTGTTTTTGGCCTCATCAGTATTCTACCAAAAGCATTTTCAGACAGTAGTGCCCCTGACGGCATGGGAGCATTTTTACTTTTTTGTATAGTTGGTTACGGCATTTTAGGTTACTTCCTATTTAAGAGAATGCAAGCTGATTATTCAGAAGAACGCAAGCGTAAATTCAAACAATAACTAACAATAAAATTCAAACAAATGGAAGCATTATTTCTAATCGTCATTAGCCTTGGT
>CAYQRR010000109.1:0-7729 GCA_964419635.1 uncultured Chitinophaga sp.
GTAGTCACATTCAAATTGGTGACCATCTAACCTTACAATTACAAGTGAATTACGGTAAAAATGTAATACCGCAACTGCCCTCATTGAAAGACACCATCGGCAATATGGAGATTGTTGCTGTGCAAGCTACCGATACAACTACATCGGACGATAAAATAACGCTCACTCAAAACATAGTTGCTTCGGCCTATGATTCCGGCACTTATCGGGTGGGTCCTGTTCCTGTAATATTTATTCAAAATGGTGTAAGTGATACGCTGTATTCAAATGCTGTTTGGATTAACGTAAACACGCTGGATGTAGACACTGCTAAACCATTTAAACCCATAAAAGCGCCACTCAAAGTGCCCTACACCTGGAACGAATTTCTGTGGGTAATTATTCCGGTCTTGTTTCTAATCATGCTGACTATTGCCGGGTATCTAATGTGGAAGGAGCAGCAAAAAAAGAAGACGGTGGTGTATACCAGACCTGTTCCTAAAGACCCGCCACACATCTGGGCAAATAAAGAATTGAAGAAACTGGAAGAGGAAAAAGTATGGCAAAGGGATGAGGTAAAATTATACTACTCGCGACTTACCGAAATACTGCGGCTGTATCTGGAGTACCGCTACCGTTGGTTTGCATTGGAAGAGACCACTGAAGAAATTGAAGCACGCATCAACGATTACATTACTAAGGAAAAAGCAAAGGAAATGCTATTGGAAGTATTGCGGGCTGCAGATCTGGTAAAATTTGCCAAAGTGCTTCCGATGCCTAACCATAATCTGTCCGTTATAGAAACCTCTTACAAATTTATTGAGTGGACGAAGCCGGAAGAAGAAAATGAAACCAAGAAAAGTGTAAAGACCGCTTAGTATGTTTAACCATCTTACACATATAGAATTTGCAAACAGCTGGGTGCTATACCTGCTGCCTGTAGTCCTATTGAGCGCAATTGGATGGTGGTATTTCATGGCCCACCGCAACCTGGCAGCGGTTAAGGTTTCTTCTTCAAAAGCTTTTCAGGGATTTACAAATCCGTTGAAGGGGCGATTGAAAAAATACTTGCCGCTGATGCATGTGTCGGCTTTGGTGTTCCTGCTGCTGGCGCTCGCTCGGCCACAGACCAGTTATGACGAAGAAAAAGTAACTACCGAGGGCATTGATATTGTATTGGCAATTGATGTTTCCACTTCTATGCTGGCACAGGATTTTAAACCCAATCGTCTGGAAGCAGCCAAGAAAGAAGCTGCTGCGTTTACAGAAGGACGTCCACACGATCGAATTGGATTAGTTGTTTTTGCCGGAGAAAGTTTCTCGCAGTGTCCGGTAACCATTGACCACAAGATTGTGAAAAAACAGTTGGAGAACATCAAGAACGGCCTGCTGGAAGACGGCACGGCAATAGGTATGGGCTTGGCTACAGCTGTTCAGCGATTAAAAGAAAGTGAATCAAAAAGTAAGGTAGTCATCTTGATGACCGATGGGGTCAATAACAAAGGACTCATTGACCCGGCCACCGCCTCTGATATTGCCATGCAGTACAACGTTAGAGTTTACACCATTGGTGTGGGCACCAACGGGCAAGCCATGACTCCCGTGGGCATGTATCCAAATGGTCAACTTGCTTTCCAACTGGCAGAAGTTCAAATAGACGAAGATATTCTCAAGGACATTGCCAAAAAAACAGGTGGACAATATTTTAGAGCCACGAATAACAAACGATTGAAAGACATTTATGAGCAGATTGACAAGCTGGAAAAAACAAAAATCGAAGTCAGTGCTTATGAACGAAAAACTGAGAAGTTTCATGCATTTGCACTGTTGGCGTTACTGAGTATAATTCTTGAAATTGTAGCTCGTTACATTCTTTTAAAGAGTATACCGTGAAGAACAAAGCAATCGTTAATCTGTGGTTACTGTTGCTGCTTATACCGATAAGCATCGTGTTGGTGTTATTGCAAGAGCAGGCTTTTCGGTTTGAGCACAAAATATATTTATGGCTCTTGGCAGGCATTATTCCTGCGCTCCTTCTATTTTTTGTCTATCAAAACTGGAAACAAAAAAAGCAAAGTGCCTTTGCGGCCGAACCTCTGTTTTCCCAACTCGCTACCGGCATTTCGTATGGCCGGCAAGTATTTAAGTTCCTGCTGCTGATGCTGGCTTATGAATTAGTCGTCATTGGATTTGCGAACCCGCAAATTGGCACCCGTCAGGAAAAAGTAAAACGGAAAGGAATCGATGTGATGATTGCGATAGATGTTTCGAATTCTATGATGAGCGAAGATGTGAAACCCAATAGGCTGATGCGGGCCAAAAATTTTGTGAGCAATTTTATGGATGAGTTGAAAAATGATCGGTTAGGTATGATTGTATTCGCAGGTAAGGCCTATCAGCAAATGCCGCTAACGGTCGATTATAGTGCCGGAAATATGTATCTCAAAAGCATTAATACAAACCTGGCACCCACTCAGGGAACCGATATTGCCGAGGCCATTACACTAGCCATGGAAGCCTTTCCGGAAGAAGATGAAGGGAAAAGTAAAGCGCTTATCATTATTACGGATGGAGAAGATAACGAAGGTGGTACAGATGAGGCGATAGCAGCAGCCGTAAAAAGCGGTGTGAAGCTATTTACCCTTGGTGTGGGCACTGATAATGGAGGACCTATTCCAATCGGAAATGACTTTAAGCGAGATGAAAGTGGAAACATAGTGTTATCTAAAATGAATCCGCAGATGCTCCGCGAAATTGCAGACAAGGGAAATGGGAAATATTTTCAGCTCGGCAGTGGAAAAGACGAGATTGATGCCATACTGCGCGAATTAGGTGGTATCAGCAAAAAAGAAATGGAAGAATTGGTTTTTACAGATTATGATGACCAGTTTTTTTGGTGCCTTTTGTTGGCCCTTATTTTCCTTTTAACTGAATGGTTTATACCGGAAAAAAAGAACGGTCTATCCGCAAAGAGCAAACTCGTATGAAGAATTTAATGAATACTATGCTGGAGATAAAGTCAGGTAAACGTTTATTACCAAGCCTGATTGTATTGGTCTGCTGGTGTATGCACACACAAGCACAGCTGCCATTTTCAACAGCTCCCGAAAAAGCAGCAACACGAAATGGCAACAAAGAGTTTGAAAAGGAAAACTATGCGGAAGCGGAAGCGGAATACAAAAAGGCCTTGGACAAAAAGAACAACATGCCCGAAGCCAATTTCAATTTAGGCGATGCGCAGTATCAGCAAAAGAGATACGAAGAGGCAGAAAAGCAGTTTACCCTCTCTGCCAAAACCAATAGCGATAAAAGTGTGCAAGCCAAAGCTTACCATAACTTAGGTAACTCGTTTTTGAGCCGAGAAAAATATGAGGATGCTGTAAGGGCCTATAAGGAATCGCTTAAGTTAAATCCATCGGATGTGGAAACTAAATACAATTTAGCTTATGCAAATACCAAACTAAAAAGCAAAAATCAAGGCGGAGAGGGCCAGGATAAGCAACAGCAAAAAGACCAACAGCAAAAGCAACAGGAGCAGCAAAACAAAGAGCAAAAAGAAAACGAGCAGAACAAAGACCAGCAATCTGAAAATAAAGAACAACAGAAAGACGGGCAAAAGAAGCAGGGACAACAACCCAAAATAAGTAAAGAGGATGCCCAAAAAATGCTTCAAGCGCTACAAAACGAGGAGCAAAAAACAAATCAGAAGATGCAGCAAAAGCAAGTGAAGGTAACGAATGTGAAAATTGAAAAAGACTGGTGATATCCTGAACGGATTTCGACCGAAAACGTGTTTGCTAAAAAAATTTAATCTATGATTGTTTCATAGGCCTATGGGCCTACTACAGCATATATTCGCCCTCCCATGAACGCATACAGTAAAATAAGACAGCTCATCTCTCTTCCACAAGTTGTAGTGGCTGGCTTGTGTATGTTCGTTAGCCTATCCATTAATGCGCAGGTCAAGTTTTATGCCACAGCTCCAAAATCGGCTGCTGCTAATCAGAATTTTCAATTGAACTATACCATTGAAAACGGTCAAGGCTCTAATCTTAAAGTGCCTTCCCTGAACGACTTTCAAGTGCTTGGCGGCCCAAATACTTCCACCTCCATGCAATGGGTAAATGGCAACGTAACCCAAAGCGTAACCTATAGTTATATTCTACGGGCCAAAAAAGAAGGCACCTTCAAAATAGGGCGCGCGAGCGTAAACATCGGTGGTGCCAATTTAGAAAGTAATGAAGTGACCATTGAGATTACTAAAGCGGTAGCGCAACAACAACAAGCACAGCGGCAAAGAAATCCGTTTGGCTTTGATCCGTTCGAAGATCCGTTTGGTGACATGGAAGAGGAACCTCAGGTTTCGCAGGCCGACTTGCAGAAACAATTGAAAGACGAAGTATTTGTAAAACTATCCGTCAATAAAAATTCCGTGTATAAAGGAGAGATGCTGACCGCTACTTACAAATTGTATTTCCGGCAAAATTTATCCGGCTTTAATATTTCAAAAGCTCCTGCATTTGATGGATTTTGGAGCCAGGAAATAGAACTGGACCCCAAGCGTAAACCGGGAGTGGAAACCGTAAACGGCAAGCAATACAATGTTGTTGAAATCTTGAAATACAATCTATATCCGCAACGAGCCGGAAATTTGCAGGTGTCCCCGGCAGAAGTAAGCACAGTGGCCCGTGTATCCGTTCGCAGACAATCACGGAGTGTGTTTGACGACTTCTTTGGCGGTGGCAGTGTTGCACAAGTGCCCTTAGAATTAAATACAAATGCGGCATTGGTAAGTGTAAAAGAGTTGCCCGTAGCCGGCAAGCCCGAAAACTTTAGCGGGGCGGTGGGTAAATATGATTTTAGCGCATCCCTTTCTAGCAAAGAAGCAAAGACAGATGAGCCCATTACCTACTCGCTAAAAATTTCAGGAACCGGTAACTTAAAATTCGCAGATGCTCCAGTTTTACAACTTCCCGAATCATTTGAAGTATACGATCCGAAAGTGAAAGAAAATATCAGCAATAGTTCAGCGGGAATGAGCGGCAGCAAGCAATATGACTATCTGATTATTCCACGCCAGCCAGGCGATTATAAATTAGAAGCTTACTCTTTCTCCTACTTTGACCCGGCCAGTGGCAGATACAGTTCAATCCAATCAGGAGAGTTCAATATCAAAGTAACCGGGGAACCATCTAAGAGCAATTCCGACTCATTCACTGTTACGGCAAACAAAGCCGATGTGGTAGCACTTGGTTCTGATATTCGCTATATTAAAACCAAAACACCAGATTTCAATGATAACCGTTCTTTCTTCGGTAGTGCTCCGTTTGCTGTGGCATACGCTTCTCCTTTATTAATTTTCATAGCCTTGATAGCTGTTAAAAAGCGCAACGATACCTTATTGAGTGATGTGGTTGGTTCTAAGCGAAGGAAAGCATTAAGCCTGGCTAAGAAGCGACTCTCCGCTGCTGAAGGTCATCTCAAAAAAGAGGATAAGAACAGTTTTTATGATGAAGTAAGCAGAGCGGTATGGGGTTATCTGAGCCATAAATTAAACATAGATACAGCTGAACTTACCAAAGAGAACGTGGAAGAAAAACTACTGAATAAACAAGTTCAATCTTCCACCATAGCTACACTTAAAAACATATTGAGTATTTGTGAAATAGCTCTGTATACACCGGCTGGCGAAGGCAGTGAAATGAAAACCAATTATGAATCGGCTATGAATCTGATTGCTGATTTAGAAGATGAAATCAAAAATACAGCATGAGCAGAGTAGCCGTAATTTTCCTTTTGGTTTGTTTGGTTTATAGCAACAAATCCATGGCAACTGATGCTCCGGCCGTCTTATTCTCTAAAGCAGGCGCGGCTTACAAAGCTCAAAATTTTGAAGAAGCCGCTAAAGAATATGAATTCTTGATTGCCACGGATAAGACAAATGCTGATGTATACTACAACTTAGCTAACTGTTACTACAAGTTGAACTTACTAGGCAAAAGTATCGTGAATTACGAACGCGCACTTGCGCTGGCACCCGATGACGAAGATATAATACATAATCTTAAACTGGCACAATCAAAAACGATTGACCGTGTTCAGAGCGTACCACAAATGGGATTTGTAACTAAATGGAAAAATCTCCTGCTTTTTCAATCGGCAAGCGCATGGAGCATAATTGCACTGGTATTTCTATGGCTTTCACTGGTTTGCGCAGCGCTCTATCTCTTTATTTTTTCAACTAAAATAACGAAAGGTATCGGGTATACTTCGCTGTGTCTATCCCTTGTGTTTTTATTATTGGCTATTGCCAGAAATCAGGAACAACAAAATACGAATCAGGCTGTGCTTATAGCGGAGAACAGTTCCATTAAAAGTGCTCCGGACGATAATGCCAATAACCTTTTTGTGATTCACGAAGGATTAAAAATTCAATTACTGGATCAGGTTGGCCCATGGTATAAAATTCGTCTGGCTGATGGCAAAGTAGGCTGGCTACGGAAAGGATCCTTTGAGCGAATTTAAGGCGAAAAGTGTGCAATAAAAGATTGAGTTTGATTCGTTCTGATTCCGATATCAGATTATATTCATTCATTATTAAATCATAAAACTTAAGATTATGGGAATGGTTCAAGAATTTAAAGAGTTTGCCATGAAAGGCAACGTAGTTGATTTAGCGGTAGGGGTGGTAATCGGTGGTGCATTTGGTGCCATTGTTAACTCCATGGTCGGTGACATTGTCATGCCGGTGATTGGTGTACTAACCGGTGGTATCGATTTTTCGGGGCTTGCTATTAAAGTAGGGGAGGCCAGCATCGCTTATGGCAAGTTTATACAATCTGTATTTTCATTTTTAATTATCGCACTGGTGCTTTTTATGGTTATTAAAGCCATGAATGCTACCAAAAAACAAGAGGCCGCAGCGCCAGCACCACCCGCTGCTCCATCTTCCACCGATCAGTTGTTGATGGAAATTCGCGATGCTTTAAAAAAGTAATGAGATTTACTTCCACTTAAAAATGCTCCGAACTTCTTCGGAGCATTTTTTTTAGCAAGATTGTAACCGAACAATAACTTCGCGCTATGGCAATAAAAATCCTAATCACCGGTGGCACTTTTGATAAAGAATATGATGAACTGAACGGACAACTATTCTTTAAAGACACTCACGTGAACGAAATATTAAAGCTGGGGCGCTGTAACCTGAGCATTCAAACGCGTACGCTCATGATGATAGATAGCCTGGAAATGAACGATGCGGACAGAGATCTAATCATCAACCATTGCAAACAATGTGAAGAGGAAAAAATCGTGATTACCCACGGCACCGACACCATGGAACACACGGCCAGAAAAATCGGGGAAGCAAACTTGGGCAAAACAATCGTACTCACAGGGGCCATGATTCCCTATAAGTTTGGTAGCAGTGACGGACTTTTCAATCTTGGCGCAGCACTTGCTTTTGTACAAACGCTGCCGGAGGGAGTGTATGTTGTCATGAATGGAAAATATTTCTCATGGAATAATGTTACCAAGAATAAGGCATCGGGCACATTTGAAGAACTGAAAAGCTGATGGCAAATACCGAAGCACTCCGCGTTACGCTTGTTCAAAGCAATCTGCATTGGGAAAACAGAAGTGCTAATCTGGATATGTTTTCGCGAAAGTTGGAAAACGTACGCGATACGGATTTAATAGTACTTCCGGAAATGTTCAGTACCGGTTTCAGCATGCAGACTCGAGCATTGGC
>CAYQRR010000110.1:0-7045 GCA_964419635.1 uncultured Chitinophaga sp.
GCAGCACAAAACAAGTACATGCGCGCTTTAGGTGTTTTAGATAAAATGAAGACCTCCTTCATAAACCCGGTTCAGTATTTTTTGAGACTGGGGGATGAAACAATTCCGGTAAACGAATTGATTGGAAAAAACGTGCGGCTCCAATGGACCGGTAGAATTATCTGCACTGTTTGTGGTAAGAAAACGAATAAGAGCTTTGGTGAAGGGATGTGCTATAATTGTTTCTCCACCGCGCCCGAAAACGCAGAATGTATTATTCGACCGGAATTGTGCAGAGCACATTTGGGGGAAGGTCGCGATATAGAATGGGAGAAGAGAAATCATTTGCGACCGCATTACGTTTATCTGGCCAAAACCAATGCCGTAAAAGTAGGAGTAACTCGCGATGACCAAATTCCCACTCGCTGGATAGACCAGGGGGCGCACCAAGGCATAATTTTGGCAGAGTTACCCTACCGCCAACTGGCCGGGCAAATGGAGGTGGCCCTCAAAGACTATTTCACCGATAAAACCAACTGGCAGAAAATGTTGAAAAACGAACCTGCAGATGGTATTGAACTACTAGCTGAAAAAGAACGCATCAAAAATCTCCTGGATGATGAACTAAGACCATATGTGTCTGATAACAATGAAATAGTGACTTTAACCTACCCGGTAATAGAATATCCTACTAAAGTATCCTCCTTATCATTTGAAAAAACTCCGCTCATTGAACTACCACTTCAAGGAATAAGAGGACAATACTTCATTTTTGCCAATGGTCAGGTGATGAACATCCGCAGCAAGAGCGGTTATGAAGTAGAACTAATAGCATAACATCAGCGTAGCTGAGAGGCCTTGATTTTAGATTGAAAGCGTATCGGAATTTCTTTTTTCACAAACAACCAACGAAGTTTGATATTACCCACAATGCCCATCTCTAATTCTTTGTCGGTAAGAAAACCCATTATTGTTTTCAGATTATCAAGTAAGCTACCCTCCGGTTTAATCGTAATGCCCAGCGGCACTCGAAAATCGCTCCGCTGTTTTATCACTATGTCGCTTTTTTCACCGATAGTGCCTACCAGTTTTTTGTCCACTATTACATCAGCAGCTATGTCAGTCACTTTTACCCTAATCCGGTTGGGGTTATTAAAAACCAGGTCCGCACCGAGTTTTATGCCCGAGCCTCCCATTTTATCAAAGCGGATATTTTCTACCGTTTTGAAAGTAGGTGCATAAATTTTGCAAGAAGACATAGCAGCCATGGCAACGATGGCACACCAACCGATAATAAATTTCTGTCGCATATTCTTTAGTTAACTATTCTCACCGAATCGCTGATTTGAACATTCATTTTTCCGCCTCCGGTAAAATTTCTATAAGCAATTTCACCTTCTATATTCAGTAATACGATTGGAACGCTGCTGTCCGCCAATACGTGCTCCAGATCAGAAGCGGGAATTCGCAAGGACACCGGAAAAGAAGTCACTTTTCTACCCGGGATACCTTGCTCCGGTTCCATATGAAGAATGCCCACACTTTTGCCGTTGATGTAAAACTTTTCGTGGAGGCTGATGAGCGTTGAAGACAGGAGATTGGGATTATTGAAATCCGCAACAGTTACCAACTCATAACCCGAGGCAGAAAGCCTGCGAAGCTGGCTACCATGTTGACTCTGCAGTTGCACCCCTTTTCTGTTCAACAACACAATACCCAAAAACAAGATCACCAGAAGCAAAACACCGCCAATTCGCTTTTTCATACCACAATAATATTTGCGTTTTTCACAATGCCGTGCAAATTATTCACAAAGCAAATTCGGTGTTATGTTTCGGTTACTTTCACAACAATGAAAATTATCGGAATCACAGGCACCTTGGGAGCTGGCAAAGGCACTATCGTTGATTACCTGACACAGCACCATGGCTTTGCTCATTTTTCGGTGCGCGGTTATCTCTCGCAGATAATCAAAGCAAAAGGAGAAACCGTAAACCGCGATTCGCTGGTAGCTACAGCTAATGATTTGCGCCAAAAAAACGGGCCTAGTTTTATTGCTCAGGAGCTTTTTCGCGAGGCCTTGGAAAGTGGTCAGGACTGCATTATAGAAAGTATCAGAACGGTGGGCGAAGTGCAAGCGCTTCGCGAAAAAAACGGGTTCCATTTATTTGCAATAGATGCCGACCAGCATTTGCGCTACGAGAGAATTGTAGAGCGCGCCAGCGAAACAGATAAAGTAAGTTTTGAAACCTTTGCAGCCAACGAAGCACGCGAAATGAACAACACCGACCCGAATAAACAAAACCTGAGTGCTTGCATGGCTTTGGCCGACTATCGGTTTAATAACGATGGCAGTTTTACAGAACTGTATGCCCGTATAGATGAGGTGCTCAAAAAGATAAAATGATTTAAAAATTCAAGATATGAGTGAGATAAAACAAGACCACTACGTCCGCCCAAGCTGGGATGAATATTTTATGGAAGTGATGGATGCCATCAGCAAGCGCGCTACCTGCGGGCGTGGCAGAAGCGGATGCGTCATTGCGCGCGACAATCAGTTACTGGTAACAGGCTATGTGGGTTCACCGGTAGGCTTACCTCATTGCGATGAGGTGGGCCACCAGATGAAAAAAATGATTCACGAAGATGGCAGTATTACCGAACACTGTGTGCGCACGGTGCATGCCGAACAAAATGCCATTTGCCAGGCTGCCAAGCGAGGAGTATCGCTGGATGATGCTACACTCTATTGCAGAATGACCCCGTGTAGGGTATGCGCCATGCTCATTATCAATTGCGGGATAAAGCGGGTGGTGTGCCAGCGTAAATATCAGGCGGGCACTGAAAGCGAAGCTATGTTTTTAACGGCTGGCGTTAAACTGGAATTTTTCAGCGAAGACGTGCAGAGCTACGAGAAGCACAAGTAGCCGCTTTAAAACTGAACTTTCCAGCTAAACACCGGCACAATTCCCAAATTGCGCTTGGTTACAATCATCTTCTTGGATACATCATATACCTCTCCGGCTACATTCTGGCGGTTGATGATGTTCTGTGCATCAAACGAAAATATCCAGCTGTATTTCTTCTTGTTTCTTCGAAAACTGGCCCCAAAATCGATGCGGAAATAATCAGGCAACTTTTGAGAGAAGGCCTCCTCTTCTCGCGTCACGGTTTGGTTTTCGGTGATTGACTTTTCCAAATCCACCGGTGTATAGCGTTGCCCACCTCGCCAAATAATCCGGGTATTAATACCGATGATATTGTTCTTTCGCTTACCAACTGTAAACTCTTTCCCGCCCAGCGCATTCATTACATAATTAACATTGTATGCGGTGCTGCGCCACACATTTTCAGTGGTCTTATAGCGAGAATCAAAGAGCGATGTAGTGAATACAAAAAAGTACTGCCGGCTAAAAAATTTCTCAACCGTAAGTTCAATACCATAATTAATCCCATGTCCCGAGGACTTTAAAGGAAACTGCACAAAGCCTTCGTTATAATTCATAATGGAATAATTCCGATGGGCCGAATCGCTCCCCACCGGCACGCGAAAAAGATATTGAACATAGGCCTCTGTTTTAAACCTGAAATCTCTTAAAAAGCTGAGAGAATACCCGGTTACAAAATGGAACGCTCTGCTAAAATCAAGTTGACGATTTTGTAAGACTCCATTCGGAGTCTTGTAAGAAACATAGGTAGATATGGCATCTACCCGACTATGCAAACCGGCACCCAAACTCAGCGTTTGTGTTTCGGTAATTTTATACTCCATGCCGAGGCGCGGTTCTATGTAAAACTTGTTATTGATTTCCGGAAAGGTAAAGTGTAACCCTGTATTCATCTGCAACCGATCGCTGAAACGGTGTCTCCACTGCATGTAGGCCTGAGCGGTCCAGGTGCTGCCTTCATTATTTACAAAGGTCAACCGGCTGTTAGCCGCAAAAGAAAACAAGGCACTGGATAACTTGTATTCGCTGTGGCTGAAGATGCCTCCTACCCGAACCGAATTTTGTGTATTTAGCTTCGTATGCACTAGCACATGTGCTCGCCAGGTGCGATAGATGAATAAATCTTCAGACAAATTGAATGGTTTAAAATCTCCATCAAGTGAATCGGAAGTACTGCTGTTGTTCGTGTAGCTATAACTAAGCACCGATTTGACATATGTTTTGGCATCGGGCAGAAGATATAAATGCGTAAAGCCGGCAACACCCATCCACTGCTTTTGATTGTAATCCGTTTTGTCTGAAAAGGATTTCCAGGTGGCAGTATCACGCTTAGCTTTCTCCCCCAATCCACTTAATCCTCCCAGGCCAAATACCGTAAAACTTCCGGTCTTTCTGGTGGGGAAATAAAAATTAAAACTGAGGTCTTGATACTTCGGGCTCACATTTCCTCCGATGTCAAATCCCATTAAGGCAAACAACTCCAGCGTAGAGTAGCGATAGTTGACCAAATAGGAACCTTTGTATTGTTTACCGAAGCCTCCTTCCAAAGCCACCTCTGCTCCCAACACACCCAATTGGATGGCAAACTCCCGTTTGCCGGCATTTCCCTTTCGGAGATTCAAATCAAACACTCCGCTCAACGCATTGCCATACTCAGCCGCAAAAGCCCCCGAATAAAAATCGGTATTGGTGAGCATATTACTGCTGAGCATACTAACGCCACCGCCTGTAGCTCCTTCGCTTCCGGCAAAGTGGTTCGGGTTCGGTATTTCCACCCCTTCCATTCGCCAAAGCAATCCACGCGGAGAATTTCCACGCACTACAATTTGATTGTTCTCATCGTTGGAGGTCATTACTCCAGCAAAACTCTGAGCCATGCGGGCAGGATCGTTGAGTGTTCCCGCATAGCGATTCATTTCTTCGGCACTAAAGCTACGGGCACTCACACTGGCAAATTCGTTATTTGCCTTTCCTTTATCACGCTGCTGAGTCACCACCACTTCGGCTATACTGTTCACCCGCTCCTGCATTTCCACATTCAGGATAGTTTCTTTCCCGGAATTGACGAGTACTTCGGCAACCACGGCATCTTCGTAGCCGATATAAGTAAAGCGGATGGAGTTTCGCCCCACGTTAACGTTTTGCACCAAAAAGTTACCCTCCTCATCGGTGGCAGCGCCCACCACAGGGTTGCTTTGCAGCACCACCACATTCACACCCGCCAGCGGCTGCTTACTTTCCTTGTCTACCACTCGGCCACGTATGGTAGACACAAACTTCTGCGCACTCAACTTTGCCGGCACAAACATACTTAGCAACAGAAAAAACAGGGTAGTAATATTTCTCACCGTAAAAAAATAAGAGCCGCAATATAACTGCGAGCCTCGCGACTTGTAGCATGTTTTTTATCAGTGCGGCATAAAATCATTGAGCGCGAATCGGTATATTTGGCGCGATGCTTCGTAGGGTCGCCTTTATTTTTTCCATTTGTTTGTTGCTTCTTCAACTGAATGCCTGCCGCAAAGGCTGCAAAAATGTTGAATGTCAAAACGGGGGCGAGTGTTTCAATGGCAGTTGCCGTTGCGAGGGCCGATGGAGTGGCCTGTATTGCGACACGCTCTGTCCCATTGGATTTGAGGGGCGCTATTGCGCATCTCTTTCGCGCACCAAATTTATCCGGACTTGGAACGCCACCACTTTCAGCACCAATGGCACAAACCAGCATCCACTGTATGTCACAGCCGGCAGTTTTGCCGAGCAAATTGTCATCTCAAATTTTAATAACGAAGGATTTACGGTGACCGCATCCATGCTGGACTACGATAAGTTTGAAATACTACCGCAAAATGCTACCGGCTCCTACACCGGATCTGTAGAGGGCAGCGGTTATATGAACGGCCAAAAGCTGGGTATAAACCTCACAAAACAAGGCATAGATTACTTTGCCGACTGCAACCGTTAAGCTATGTCCAAATCAATTTCCATAGATGTAATATACAGCGATGATGACTTGGTGATTGCCAATAAACCGGCAGGCATTACGGTTATTCCAGAACGCAACCACCCGGAAAGAGACACGGTGCAAACTTTGCTCGAAAAACATTTTGGCAGGCTGTGGGTAGTGCACCGGATCGACAAGTTTACGAGCGGCGTTTTGTGTTTTGCAAGAAATGAAGCCGCACACCGTCATTTGTCTCTGCAATTTCAAAACCACGATGTGCAGAAAACATACACTGCGGTGGTGCAGGGAAGGCTCAACGAACCGGAAGGAGTTATTGATGCGCCTATTGCCGAAAGCCAGACCAAACCCGGCACGATGCTAATACATGCCCGGGGCAAATCTGCCATTAGTATCTACAAAGTGCAGCAGCAATTTCGGCATGCTGCGGTGGTTAGTATAGAAATAAAAACAGGGCGCACTCACCAGATTCGTGTGCACATGGCCTACATCGGTCATCCCTTGCTGGTGGATGAAGTGTATGGCAAAACCGAGGCCTTTTATTTCTCCACTATCAAAAGAAATTATAAGCCCTCCGGTGAAGAAGAACGCCCCACCATCACCCGATTAACCTTGCACGCTGCCAGCTTAAAGTTGACACATCCAGTGAGCCATACCCCCTTATTGGCCGAGGCTCCCCTTCCAAAAGATTTGGATACGCTTATTAAACTACTTTCGAAATACGATTCATAGAAAATACAGGCTGTGCTGCAAATAGGAAAAATAAACTCGCTTAAAGCGTTTCGCAAAACTGATTTTGGCTGGGTACTCATTAACCGCGAAGCGGATGAAGTACTGTTACCCAACCGTTTTTCGCCCAAAAACATGAAACCCGGTGACACCGTCCAGGCATTTGTATACAAAGACTCTGAAGACCGGCTGGTGTGCACCACAGAGACTCCCAAAGCCAAGGTGGAAGAGTTTGCATGCTTACGCGTAAAAGAGGTGAGCAACGTGGGGGCATTTTTAGATTGGGGACTGGATAAAGACCTCTTTCTACCATTTCGGGAACAGAAAAAAAGAGTAAGCGATGGAGAATGGAGTTTGGTTTATGTGTTTCTGGATGAAAAGTCGGAACGTATTGTGGCTACCAATAACATTAGCAAGTATATTCAGCCGG
>CAYQRR010000110.1:7055-7727 GCA_964419635.1 uncultured Chitinophaga sp.
GTTTTTGTTTTAAATGTCGCAACTTTTTGTGGAAAACAATAAATTTCCAATGTATTTACCGCGGGCCGTTGCTGACTTAAAAATAAACGACCCCGTAGATATTTTGATTGCCGATGACATTAACATTGGTATACGAGCCGTAGTCAACAATAAATACTTAGGACTGCTTTTTAAAAACGAAATCTTTGGTGACATAGCTCCTGGCATGCATGTAAAAGGCTATGTCAAAAAACTACGCGAAGACGGCAAAGTGGATGTAGCACTGCAAAAACAAGGAATACAAGCGGCCAAGGATGTAAAGGAGCTTTTACTGGAGAAACTTATGGCAGCAAATGGACTACTGAAATTGAGTGATGATTCTACGCCCGAAGAAATCTACGAACACCTGGGTATCAGCAAGAAGAATTTCAAAAAAGCGGTAGGTATGCTTTACAAAGAAGACAAGGTTATCCCCGGGGATAACTACATTAAGCTCGCGCCCGAAAAGAAGTAGCCATTGAACTTAAAATGGAGCAGAATGTTTGTTCTTTTAGGTATTAGGAATTGTAAATATTAATTCGCTATCTTCGGTCACTTTTTTAACCAAACCAACAATTGAAAAACTTTTCCTAGCTGTTCGTTACCCTGGTAGCATTCGTTGCCACTAATTCACAAACACCTTTTCAGCGTGTG
>CAYQRR010000111.1:0-7704 GCA_964419635.1 uncultured Chitinophaga sp.
GGAACGAAGTAAACGAACGCACAACGATGAAAAAGGTGCTTCTGGTACTGGCGGTTGTGGTGGTGGGCGCAATGCTCTTCAGCTCCTGCGGTTCAAGCCACAGCTGTCCGGCCTACTCCAAGACGCATCAGGTGAAGGCCGAACGGCCCGCCTGATCCTTCCTGCACACGCTTCGAGCCCGGACCTGGTGGCCGGGCTTTCGTGTTCATGCCTCAACGGTAGGTGAACCGGAGGACCTGGACGAGGTCCTCCCGCAGGCTGAGCGCCACCGGGCAGGTGCGCGCCACCTCCTCCAGCTCCGCCCGCATGGCCGGGTCAAGACCGGTGCCGTCCAGGCTGATGTCCACCTCGATCCTCGAGACCCGTCGCGGTCCAGCGACCATGTGCTTGGTCACGCTCGCGGAAAGGCCGTTCAGCGGATACCCCTTGTCGCGTGCCCGGATGCCCATCACGGTCATCAGGCAGCAGGCCAGCGCGGTGCTCATCAGGTCGGTGGGCGAGAAGGCCTCGCCGCGCCCGTGGTTGTCCGGAGGGGCATCGGTGACGATGGTGGCCCCGCTCCGTGCATGGCGGGCCTCGGTGCGGAGCTCACCGAGATACTGGACGGTTGAAGTGCTCATGAACCAGGGTCGGCAAGGTAGCGTTGTCTTCGTAGCTTTGACAGCTTCCATGTGGCGCGCGATCCTTCTGCCGTTCCTGCTCCTGCCGGTCCTGCTGGCGGCACAGCAGACGGTGTATGACGAGACGCGGATCCTGTACAAGAAGGAGCTGCACGGCGGGCTGATCGCCCATGGCGACGGCTGGGGTGCCAATTTCTTTCACGGCAAGCACCGCACCGCGCGTTCGCGCCGCATGATCGGCATCGAGATCGTGGGAATGAAGCACCCCAAGGAGATCAAGAGCTTCAACCCGTACTACGAGGATGCGCGGGGATACTTCTACGGGAAGCTGAACAGTGTCCTCCTCTTCCGTCCGACCTGGGGCCGAAAGGAGCTGATCACCGACAAGCTGCGCAAGAGCGGGGTGGAGGTGAACTACGTGTGGGGCATCGGCCCCTCGATCGCGCTGTTGAAGCCGGTGTACCTGCAGATCGGCAAGCCCAGTCTGCCGTACGAGACCATTGCCGTGGAGCGATATGACCCGGAGGTCCATTATCCGGACGACATCTTCGGGCGGGCCTCCTGGTTCAAGGGCATCGAGGAGTCGAAGTTCAGGTTCGGTGGCTTCGCGCGCTTCGCGCTGAACTTCGAGCATTCGGGATCGGCGTCCGGCATCAAGGCCCTGGAGGTGGGCGGCACCATCGATGCCTTCCCGGAGCGCTTGCCCATCATGGCCGAGCTGGACGGGGTCGAGAACAAGCAGATCTTCCTGGAGCTGTACATCAGCATCCAGTTCGGTAAGAAGTTCGTGCGATGAGCATGGAGGAGGAACAGACGGCGGTGCGTCCCGCCCGAAGGCCGGAATGGCTGCGTGTGAAACTGCCGACGGGCGAGAGCTACCGCAAGGTCAGGTCCATCGTCAGCGAGCACAAGCTGCACACCATCTGCCAGAGCGGCAACTGCCCCAACATGGGCGAGTGCTGGGGGGAGGGCACGGCCACCTTCATGATCCTGGGGAACGTGTGCACGCGGAGCTGCGGTTTCTGCGCCGTGGCCACCGGCCGCCCGGAACCGGTGGACCCCTTTGAGCCGGCGCGCGTGGCGCGGAGCGTGGATCTGATGGGTGTGAAGCACTGTGTGATCACGAGCGTGGACCGCGACGACCTGGAGGATGGCGGGGCGGATACCTGGGCGCGCACCATCCGGGCCGTCCGGCGGCGTTGCCCGGGCACCACCATGGAGACCCTGATCACGGACTTCAAAGGGCGCTGGCAGGACCTGGCCGTGGTGCTCGAGGCCGCTCCGGACGTGCTCTCCCACAACCTGGAGACCGTGCGGCGCCTCACCAAGCAGGTGCGCGTCCAGGCCCGCTACGATCGCAGCCTCGAGGTGCTGATGCGGGCCAAGCGGGCCGGCCTTCGCACAAAGAGCGGCATCATGCTCGGTTTGGGCGAGACCGACCAGGAGGTGCTGGAGACGATGGACGATCTGCGTGCGGTGGGCACCGATGTGATGACCATCGGGCAGTACCTCCAGCCCACCAAGGCCCACCTGAACGTGCAGGAGTTCGTGCACCCCGACCGGTTCGCCCGGTTCAGGGAGATGGGGCTCGCCAAGGGCTTCCGCTTCGTGGAGAGCGGGCCGCTGGTGCGGTCCAGCTACCATGCCGAGCGGCATGTTTTTCCTTTGACTTAAACTTTACCCCTCTCCCCTTGTTTTAAACTCCAAAACCAAACTCATGAAATCTTTAATTCTAATGACCCTAATGCTAGTAACCATGACCCCCACCGAAAAAACAGTCTACGACTTTAAAGTGAAAAACATTGATGGCAAGGAAGAATCGCTTGCAAAATACAAAGGCAAGGTGCTCTTGTTTGTAAACGTGGCCAGCATGTGTGGCAATACCCCCCAATACAAAGACATAGAGAATCTGTATAAAAAATACAGCAACCAGGGTCTGGTGGTTTTGGGTTTTCCGGCCAATAATTTTATGGGTCAGGAGCCCGGCAGCGATAAAGAAATAAAAGAGTTTTGCACCCGCGAGTATGCGGTTACCTTTCCTATGTTTTCCAAAATATCAGTGAAAGGAAGCAATCAGGCTCCGCTTTATAAGTATTTGACCAGCAAGGCAGAGAATGGCGTAGCCGATGCGGAGATTACCTGGAACTTCCAAAAGATATTGGTAGGCAAAGACGGTAAGTTTATCAAGTCAATCTCCCCGCGCACCAGCGTAAACGATGCTGCTGTTATCAGCGATATTGAAAAGGCGCTGCATTAATCGGCTTACTTGATTCGTCTGGGGCCCTTCCCCACCTGGTCGAAAATTATCTTCCCTTTTTCGCAGTGTGGCTTCAACTCCGATTCAATAAACGGGAGCACTTTTTTGCTGCTGCTTTTGGGATACAGCAGGTGAATATTGGGTCCGGCATCCAGTGTAAAATATACCGGCAGCTTCGTTTCTTCTCTAAAGTGGCGAATCTTCTCTATCATAGCCAGAGACGATGGGGCCATGAGCACAAACGAAGGAGTGGAGCACATCATTAACGCATGCAGGGTCATGGCTTCTTCTTCGGTAATGGCCCCAAATTTTTCCAAATCCCCTTTTTTGAGCGCCACGGTTAACTCTTTCAGGTTCTTTTCGGCCTGTGCATAGCGGGTTTTGGCAAAAGGATTTGTTTTCATGAGCGAGTGCCCCACGCGGCTGCTCACTTTCTTCTCCTCGCTGCTGGCTATCAGAATGGTGTTTTGAAAATCGCGAAATACCTTGTGCATGTGTTTTTCAAACGGTAGGGCATAGGTATCACTGCTGCCTTTAATGTGTTTGGTTTTTCCCCATTGTGCCAGGTACGGATACACCGAGCGCGCAGCACTGCCCGAACCCAGGCGCGCAAAGTGCGAGGCCCGCTGCAGAAATTTATCGGCACTGAGGCGCTTGCTGTTCAACTGCTCCTGCAAATCGCAGAGGGCCATGCTCAACGCACTCATGGCCGAAGCACTGGAAGCAATGCCCGATGAATGCGGAAAACTATTGGTGGAGTGTATCAGCAAGCCATATTGAGTGAGGATGGGAAACTCTTTTTTGATGCTGTCGAAAAACTGAAGCATTTTAAGCTGAAAGGCCATATTGCTTTTGCCATCAAAATAAAAGCGAAGTTCTATCTCTTTGCCTTTGGTTTCTTTGGGGAGCAGGGCCACCGAGGTTTCGCTGTAGCAGTTTTCCAGCGTAAAACTGATGGAGGGATTGGCGGGTATCTGCCGGCCGCTTTTCTTGCCCCAGTATTTTACCAGTGCTATGTTGGATGGACTGCGCCAGGTTACTTGCTTTATTTCTTTCATGGCACAAGAATAAACAAAGCGATGGGGTTTTGTAGGGGGCACCAACTTCTTAAAGGAGGCTCAAAAAACCGGGAAAGCTTTCTTCTCGCTTTTTAGACCTTTAGAAACCATTTCGAAAGGATTCTTTTGCCTTCTTCCGTTGTTGGTTTTATCATCAACAACGAATATGCTGCTACTGCTGGTTGGTGATGCCCCGCCCAAGCGTGGGACTAAACAGCAACAAGGGCACAAATGTCATGGCAGTGTCATTTTTGCAGGGTTTCGATGCGGGCGGTGTTGGTTTGGAAGGCAACGGAGGATAGACCGAAGGATGCGGAGGACGAACGGAAATGAACGAAGAATAGACCGAAGGTGGCGTAGGTGGTTCTGAAATGGGCGGAGGAGGCTTGGAAGGTGGTGGATGGTTATTTCGAGGAAAAATGGACAATTGACAATGAATAATGAGCAAGTAGTTGATGGGGGGAGTAGAAAGTAAGAATACCGTGAATCCCATTTAATCAACAGCAGAACCAACCGGACAACAATATTTGGCAGGGGCCCCGGCAGAATTGGTGCCGGAATAAGTTTTATTTGCAAGCCCAATAAATTTTATCGCGCATGAGCAAACCCTTGATACTGGTAGTAAACGATGATGGCATTACGGCCCCCGGCATTAAAGCCCTGGTGGAGTCGGTGATGCCCCTGGGCGAAGTAGTGGTGGTGGCTCCCGATTCGCCACAAAGCGGCATGGGACATGCCATTACCATCAATAAGCCCCTGCGGCTGCAGGAAGTGCATATATTGGAAGGGATTCGCTCGTTTGCCTGCAGCGGAACCCCGGTGGATTGTGTGAAGATAGCGGTAGACAAAATTTTGCATCGCAAACCTGATTTATGCGTGAGCGGCATTAACCACGGCAGCAATTCGAGTATTAATATTATCTACTCCGGCACCATGAGTGCCGCTGTGGAGGCCAGCCTGGAGGGTATTCCCTCGGTGGGTTTCTCCTTGTGCGATTATAGCCACGAGGCTGATTTTGAACCTTCGCAAAAATATGTTCGCTATGTAGCGGAGCAATTGTTGAAGAATGGTATACCCAAACACTCTTTGCTGAATGTGAATATTCCTAAACTGCCGAGTGGTGATATCAAGGGAGTGAAAATTTGCCGGCAGGCGCATGCCAAATGGGAAGAAGAATATGTGGAGCGCACCGACCCTTTTGGCCGCCCTTACTATTGGCTCACGGGCAAGTTTGTAAACTACGATAAAGGACAAGACACAGATGAGTGGGCACTGGCCAATGGCTATGTGAGTGTGGTGCCGGTGCAGCACGACCTTACTGCTCACCATGTGATTCCCTTCATTAACGAAAACTGGGAGGTGTAAGCGCTCCCGCCCTTAAATGTTGTAATATGCTCGACAGAATACTGAACCCAACCCCTACCTTTTATAAATACGATAAGTTCTCTACCGGCTTTATCCCCGGTTTAGTTTGTCCGCTGCTGGCCTTCCTGTTCTTCTACACCTTTCAAATGAAGACGATGACCTTTACCGAATATCTGCACCATATGATGACACCTTCCATCATTGCCAAAATACTGAGCTTCGGATGCATTATGAATCTGCTTATCTTCTTTTTATTCATTTCGCGCGATTATTTTAATGCCGCTCGCGGAGTCATCATGGCCACCATATTCTGGGCGCTTCCTATTCTTTATTTCAAGTTCAAATAAGCGGCCCTCCCCCGAAGCCAACCTATGCGCTACTATATCATTGCCGGTGAAGCCTCGGGCGATTTGCACGGTTCCAACATCATAAAAGCGTTGAAACGGCAAGATGCCGATGCAGACATTCGTGCCTGGGGGGGCGATAAGATGAAGGCCGCAGGCGCAGAAGTGGTCAAGCATATCAACGACCTGGCCTTTATGGGTTTTATGGAAGTGGTGAAGCATTTGCCCACCATCCTTTCCAATCTATCGTTTTGCAAACAGGATATACTGGCCTACCGGCCCGATGTGGTGATACTTATCGACTATCCGGGGTTTAACTTTCGCTTGTTCTCCTTTCTAAAACAGCACAACCTGAAAATTTTCTACTACATCAGTCCGCAGTTGTGGGCCTGGAAGAAAGGCCGCATACGGGCGGTGAAAAAATATGTAGACCGCATGTTTGTGATATTTCCGTTTGAGGAAGATTTCTATCGAGAGAACGGAGTGCAGGTAGATTTTGTGGGTCATCCGCTGCTGGATGAACTTCCGGACATGGACACTTTGCAGAGCAACGACACTGCTAAGGTGATTGCCCTCTTACCCGGTAGCCGAAAGCAGGAGATTGCCTATCTGCTGCCGGAGTATTTGAAGGTAGTGCAGGATTTTCCGGAGTATCAGTTTGTAGTCACCGGCATGAGTGGGATAGGAGAGGCGTTTTATAAACAACACATGGGCAACAGCCGGGCTACTTTAGCGATGGATAAAACCTATGAGGTGCTGCGCCAATCGCACGCGGCTATTGTTACCTCGGGCACCGCCACGTTGGAAACCGCCCTGCACGGTGTGCCCGAAGTGATTGGCTACAAAGGCAGTTGGATTTCTTATTTCATTATCTACCTCTTTATTGACCGCAGCATAGGGTTTATCTGTATTGTAAACCTGATTTGCGGAAAGAAGGTAGTGCCCGAATTGATACAGGCGGATGTAAATCGCGAACGGTTAACGAATGAGTTGCGCAACATTTTATCGGGGCCGGGGCGTATGGAAATGAAGCGAGGATATAGTGAATTGCGTGCCAAGCTGGGGCATCCGGGTGCCAGCGAGCGGGCTGCGGAGTTGATGTGGCGCTATCTAAAAGTGTAAAGCGACTTGCAGTTGTGGAAGGAGAAAATACATTTGCACTTCGTTTTTTAAAAAAGGGGGATTAGCTCAGTTGGCTAGAGTACTTGCCTGGCAGGCAAGGGGTCACCGGTTCGAATCCGGTATCCTCCACAAAATAAAAGCTACCCGAGGGTAGCTTTTATTATTTAGTTGCCAGCTACTTGCGTAGCGTCTTTCAGCTTAACCCATGCCGGCACGGTGACGTTGATATTGACCATACGGCCTTTTACACGCACAATGGGCTGGCTCTCGGCCGGGAAACCCCACCTGCGCATTTTGCAATCAAAATCGGCATTCATTAAAAAGAAAGTGTGGTCATCGGACCATTGAAAACCGGTGATACGAAACCTGGATTGGTCGGGCAGATGATAATAGACGTGCTTATCGTAATTGATTTCAAACTTCATGTCTTTAGGCTCGCCCAGTGCGCCATCGGCAAAGCTGTATTCAAACTCAATATTCTCGGTAAATATTTTACCGTTTTCATCGGTAAAGTTATTGCCATAAAAGATAAGCGAAGTAGCCACGCGCGATAGCTGGGCCGCTTTGCTGTTATTCATAGACCCGGTTTTGTTCACCAGCTCGGCCCGGTATTTATCATCGTCCCGCATTTCGAACATGGTGCCGTTGAGGATGGCAAAGAAATAGCCATTGTTTTTATAGTGGCCGTTTTCGTCATCAGGTTTAAAGGAACCAAAGACCAATAGCAGGCCCAGGAGCAGAAACGGAGTAGCATTCTTTTTCATGGTCAATATTTACATGACAAAAACCGGGCAAACACACGTTGCCATGTTATTGTTTACGCATAAAAAAGAAAAAGGTTGTGGGCGGATTGTTTGCTGCCTTAGGATTGCAGGGCCTGTGCCAGTTTATTGTATTCGGCTTGCTTGGCTTCTTCTTCGCGCATTTTGCGCAACTGA
>CAYQRR010000112.1:0-7654 GCA_964419635.1 uncultured Chitinophaga sp.
ACAAGCTACATTTTTGCGGTAATTTGAACTTTTGAGGAATTAGTCAAAAAAGTGGCACTAAAAGATAAATTTGCGGGGCCTAAAACTTTCCCCAGAAAGTTTCGGTGGACACATAAATTTTAAGTCAAAAAAACAATTACTATGGTGAAGCATTTGCTCCCCTGTGCAAAAGCTTTGGCGAAGGGTTTTACTCTCTTTGCTGTAGCGTTAATCTCAATTACTTATCCCATCAACTCAGAGGCGCAATGCCCTTCCCCCTGCAGTCCGAATGGATTTAATGAAGGCGGGGTGGTTACGCCTATTTCCAATTTTTGGCAAACCCTGAACGTAGGTTCCGGCACGTATGTGACCTCCAACGTTCATAACGGAGGTATTTACTCCTTTAGTCACTGTAATTCCACTAACGCCAATATCAGCGATATTCAGATAAGTGGAAGTACGGGCTCTTCTTGCCTCTTTTATAATGATGATGCCGGTCCTATTTGCACCGGGCTAAAATCATCAGCGCAATGGACAGCCAACTTTAATGGCACCATCAATGTGAATACAAACAAGTATTCTTGCCAAAACTGGATTGGAAACGGAGCAGCCAACTCTGCGGTTTTAGATTATCGTTGCGATGGACCGGGTGATCCGGCCGTTTTTGGAAACAACTCATGGATATTATACGCCTGGAATGCTGGCGATGCTAACGGAGCATCCGGAGCTTGGACCAATGCTTATAGCGGATATCTGACTTTTTCTGGTTTGTCATTTAATACAGCTACGCTGTGGGGGGCAACGGGCTCTCCGTCCGATAACTCTGTATTTTTGGGATGCACCGTATTTAATAACAACCACTCCTGGAGCGCAAAAAGACAAAACTTTCCATGTGCTGTTTATAGAATAGATGTTGACAGCCACGATGATACCTATCAGCTTTATGTAAACGGTGTACTGGTTAGCTCGCATGTAGGATGCTGCGATCCACACGTTGGTGCCTGGACAGGCGTTTTAACCACCGGTAGTACGGTTGAATTCCGTTGTTCAGAAGGCACCGGAGGATCTGGAGCACAAATCACATTTGTGGACATAACGGGTACTGTAGCTCCGGGCACTATAGCGGCAGCACAAACAATTTGCACCGGAGGCGACCCTGCTGCTTTTACCAACATCGTTAGCCCTTCTGGCGGAGCCGGTCCCAGTGTGAGTGGAGGAAGTTACTCCTATGAGTGGTTTTATTTAGATAACTGCGCGGGAGCTCCTAATGCGATAGCATCTTCCAATAGCCTCACTTATGATCCACCGGCCGGTTTAACGAACTCTCGATGCTATTTCAGAGTAACAAGAGATGCTTGTGGCAATTCTGGTTTCACGAGCCCACCTGTCAATGTAACCGTTGTTCCGGACCCATCCGTATCTGCATCCGGAAACACTACCATTTGTGTGGGTGGTTCTGCTAATCTAACGGCCTCACCGGCAAATGGAACCGGCTGCTCTACTGTTACCTGGGAAAGCAGCCCGAACGGAACTTCCGGATGGACAGCTATTGCTCCTACCGGAAATAACATCACTGTTTCTCCCGCAGCCACTACTTTTTACCGCGCCTTGTATGCTTGCGGAACAACCGGATGTAACCCAAATCCTGCAGTATCGGGCAATGTGCAGATTACAGTAGTTCCTGACCCCACCTTATCCGCATCCGGCACTACATCCATTTGTAATGGCGGATCGGCAACGCTCACTGCTGTAGCCTCCAATGGAACCGGATGCGCCACAGTAAACTGGGAGTTTTTTAATGGTTCCGGTTGGGTAAGCGCAGGAGTAAGTGGATTGATCGTATCTGTGTCGCCAACTTCAACCACCGATTATCGGGCGGTATGGTCTTGCGCAGGAAACGGTTGCAATCCTAATCCTGTAATCTCCGGTAATGTAACCATTACTGTGAACCCTGATCCCACCGTATCTGCATCAGGAAATACCTCCATTTGTACCGGAGGTTCCGCTACATTATCGGCAGTGCCGGCAGGTGGTGTGTCTTGTGCTGTTGTTACCTGGGAGAGCAGTGCTAATGGAACTTCCGGTTGGACTGCTACAGGTTTATCGGGCAACTCTGTTTCTGTGTCTCCCGCATCTTCTACTTTTTATCGTGCGGTGTATTCTTGTCCGGGAGTGGGTTGCAATCCGGTACCAGCAGTATCGGGCAATGTGGAAATTACAGTTGTGCCAGATCCTATAGTTACAGCCAGCGGCTCCACTACCATTTGCAATGGCCAATCCACCAACTTGAGTGCTACTCCTTCGGGTGGTTTATCTTGTGCCGTTGTTACCTGGGAAACTTTCGACGGCAGCACATGGCAACCCACCGCTTTAAGCGGTAATCTGGTGACCGTAAATCCTACTGTCACTACAATTTACAGGGCGGTTTATGCTTGTGCCGGAACCGGCTGCACTCCAAACCCAACGGTTTCTAATACGGTAACAGTAACTGTAAACCAGTTATCTGTACCTCCATCCTCAATCAGCGGAGTGTCGCCTATCTGTTTGGGAACCAGTACTGCTCTTACACAAGTGGGTGGTTCTTTAGGAGCCGGAGCAGCCTACGAATGGTATGTGGGCGGTTGCGGGTTGGGTGGCATAATTGGAAACACTCCTTCTATCAACGTTACACCAACCGCTACTACTACTTATTTTGTGAGAGCGTCTGGATTGTGTAATACCACCACTTGTGCACAGTTTCAGGTAGTAGTACAGGACACATCTATTCCGGCCAGTTCGGTATCGGGCACCTCCCCTATTTGCATAGGAGGAAGTTCAAATCTCTCCGTAAGTACCGGACAATTAGGAGCCGGTGCTTCCTGGAACTGGTTTAGTGGTTCTTGCGGAGGCACGTTTATCGGCTCAGGAGCTTTAGTTGCTGTTGCACCTACCACTACCACTACTTACTACGTAAGAGCACAGGGTATTTGTAATACTACAAATTGTACACCTTTCACTGTAGCTGTAAATCCTTTGCCGAACGGAAGTATCAACGGCACTACTTCTATTTGCTACAACTCTTCCACCAATCTTACATTCAATTTCAATACAGGTACGCCTCCTTTTAACGTACAGTATACCGATGGCACTAACACTTTTAGTTTAAATAATATTTACAGTGGCCATACGGTGAGTGTTTCTCCTTTATCCACTACTACTTACACTTTCACAGCTATTGTCGATTCTTTTGGTTGTGCAAGAAACAGTTCTTTCACTGCCGGCAGTGTAATTACAGTTACACCGCTTCCCGTTATAAACGCTGTTACGCCTACAGATGTTCTTTGTTTTGGTGGCAGCACGGGAACAATAGCCGTAAGTGCAAGCAGTGGCACGGCTCCTCTTAGCTATTCCATCACCGGAGCAGCACCGTATCAGTCGTCCAGCAGTTTTAGCGGCCTGCCGATTGGAACGTATACCATTTCGGTGCGCGATGCACAAGGCTGTTTATCAGCTACCACACCATCGGTAACCATCGGCCAGCCGGCTTTGTTATCGCACTCCACTTTGGTGGAAGATGCAAGTTGCCAGAATGTATTTGACGGTAAAATTACAGTCACCGCCACCGGTGGCATTCTCCCTTACAGCTATTCGTTGAACGGTGGACCTACTCAGGCAGGAAATCAGTTTCTGGGTCTTGCAGCAGGAACCTACAAAATTTTCGTCTTTGACTTTAACGGATGTTTAGACACATCCAATGTCATTATTAATAATTCCTATGCAGTAACCGGCAGTTTAACTTCTCAAACCAATGTATCGTGCTTTGGGGGAAGTAATGGTGCTATATCTGTGCAGCTGACCGGAGGAACTCCGCTATACAACTACTCCTTGAATGGTGGTGCCTTTACGCCTACGGCTACCTTCACCGGTTTATCAGCCGGCACTTATGTGGTTACGCTTCGCGATTCAAAAGGTTGTACTGATTTTGTTTCCACTACAGTTACTCAACCTGACCAGTTATCCGTAGTCATTGATGTAGTGAATGGCGCTACTTGTTTTGGAGCAACAGACGGAGAAATTTTCATCACAGTCAATGGTGGCACTAGCCCTTATTCCTATTTGTGGAGCAATGGTACTACCTTGCAAGATGCAACCGGACTTGCCACCGGCACATGGACAGTAACTATTACTGACAACAACGGATGTACTACTACCACAGGAGCATCGGTAGGTCAGCCACTGAACCTGGTAGTAAGTTTGGCATCTGCCCAAAACTTAAGTTGCTTTAATGACTCCACGGGCCGAATTGATATTAGTGTAAGCGGAGGTATTCCGGCCTACCAATATGCCTGGAGCAACGGAGCGGTCAGCGAAGACCTTACGAATCTGCATGCCGGCACTTATACGGTAACAGTCGTGGATGCTAACCTGTGTCAAAAAGTTTTAACGCAAACTATCACAGAACCGGCCTTACTCACTGCCGGCATCTCCGGCACTAATGTGTCTTGCAACGGGGGAACCGGCAGCATTGATTTATCACCCAGCGGTGGCACCACGCCATACGCTTTCTTGTGGAACAATGGCGCAACTACCGAGGATATCAGTGGAATTACAAGCGGGACTTATTCTGTTTTAATCACCGATGCGAAGGGATGCTCTATCTCGCGCAGTATTGTTATTACACAACCGGCTGCTTTAAGTTTATCCATCGCATCTAATAACGTATTATGCAACGGAGGCACCGGGGGAATTAACTTAACGGTTAGCGGTGGAGCTCCTGCTTATTCCTTTATCTGGAGCAATGGCGATGTAACTGAAGACCCGACCACTAACATTGTAGCCGGCACTTACAGTGTGACCGTTACCGATAACAACCTTTGCACAGCTACTGCCAGCATCAACATAGCTCAACCTGCACAGGCACTCAGCATTTCTCTAGCTGCTGTGGATGTTACTTGTAATGGCGCCAATAACGGCAGCATCAACCTGACCGTTGGGGGTGGAACTCAGCCTTACACCTATTTATGGAGCAATGGCAGCGTTACAGAAGATGTTGCAGCATTAGGCGCAGGAACATTTACCGTGACCGTGACCGATGCGAATGGTTGCACTACTACAGGTACTGCTACCATCAATCAGCCGGTTGTTTTATCTGCCTCCATTTCCGGCACCAATGTTTCCTGCTTTGGCGGTAACAATGGCAATGCCGACTTAAATGTAACAGGAGGCAATCCGGGATACACTTACCTGTGGAATAATTTTGCTACTACAGAAGACCTAAACGCCATAGTTGCCGGTAATTACACCGCAATAGTGACCGATACAAAAGGATGTCAAACTATAGCGTCCGTTTCTATTACGCAGCCTTTACAACTAATACTCTCTACTACTGTAACCAACGTGCTTTGCAACGGAGGCACCGGAAGCATCAACCTAACAGCGAACGGAGGTGCAGGTTCCAATTCCTACTTATGGAGCAATGGTAGTGTAACAGAAGACTTAGCAAACATCTCTGCCGGAACATATTCTGTGACTGTTACCGATGCAAATAACTGCACCGCAACGGCAACGGCAACGGTGACACAACCCGCGGCACTCACCTTAAGCGGAACTTCCAGCAATGTTCTTTGCAATGGTGGCAACAGCGGAAGTGTAAATATTACTGTGGGTGGTGGAACATCTCCTTTCGCCTACTTGTGGAGCAATGGCGCTACCACCGAAGACATCAGCGGACTACTTGCCGGCATTTATGATGTAACGGTAACCGATGGTAACGGATGCTCCATTTCTGCCTCCTTTACTATTTCTCAACCTACGGCCCTTACTACTTCCATTACCGGCACTGCGGTAACCTGCAACGGGGCAGCTAACGGGGCAGCCGATCTCTTTGTAGCGGGTGGCACTACTCCTTACAGCTACTTATGGAGCAACTTTGCCAGCACTCAGGACATTAGCAATTTGAATGGTGGAACTTACTTCGTCATTGTTACAGATGCTAACGGATGCACCAAAAGAGATTCTGTCATCATTGCTGAGCCTACCGGTGTAATTTTATCCGGCATTGTAACCAATGTATCGTGCAATGGCACTGACAACGGTGCGATTGATATCACCGCTTCGGGAGGCACTCCTACCTACACTTTCCTGTGGAGCAACGGTGCAACCACCGATGACCTTACCGACTTGGCCGCAGGAGTTTACTCCTTAACGCTCACCGATGGCAATGGCTGCACAAAATCAATCAGTTTCACAGTCACTCAACCATCGCAAGCAATTGGCATTTCACTTACCCCTACCGATGTTACATGCAGCGGAGCAGCGAATGGCAGCATCACATCACTGGTTACTGGCGGTACTTCTCCTTATACTTATGCCTGGAGCAACGGAGCTGTTACTGCTAATGTAAGCGGACTTAGTGCTGGCAACTACATTCTCTCCGTAACGGATGGGAACGGTTGCCTGGCTGTAGATAGCGCTGCTGTAAGTGCTCCGGCAGCGCTTGTTGCCACTATCACCGGAACGGATGTAAGTTGTTTCGGAGGAAATGACGGCAGTGCAGACCTCTCAGTAACAGGAGGCAACGTGCCTTACAACTACTTCTGGAGCACGTTCGAATTCACCGAGGACATCGCCAATCTGACTGCCGGAAATTATGTAGTAATTGTGACGGATACCAAGAGTTGTCAGACTTTTGCGAATGTCACTATCGGACAGCCAACCCAAGTCACTGTCACCGGTACGGTAATCAACGTCAGCTGTAATGGTGCCGGAGATGGCATCATCAATATCACTGCCAATGGCGGTGTTGGTTCATATACTTATTTGTGGAACGACTTAACGGCTACAGAGGATAGAAACGGACTGTCCGGTGGGGTTTATGTAGTTACCGTAACCGACAATAACGGCTGCACAGCTACTGCATCTTTCACCGTAGTAAATCCTTCCGCAATTACGATTGCCGGAGTGGTTACCAATGTAAATTGTAACGGAAACGGAAATGGTGCTGTAGATATTACCGTAGCAGGTGGAACAGGGGCCTATGCCTATTCATGGAGCAATGGAAGCATCACACAGGATTTAATAGGATTAAATGGTGGCACGTATGGTGTAGTAGTAGAAGACGTAAATTTCTGCTCCGCCACAGCGAGCTTTGTAGTAACTGAACCTGCTCCATTGGTTTCTAGTATCACACCAACCAACGTAAGCTGCGCAGGCGCAAACGATGGCGATATTGATTTAACTGTAACCGGTGGAGTAGCCCCTTATACCTATTTGTGGAATACTTTCCAGACGGTGCAAGACATCAGTAACCTGAGCGGAGGCCAGTATTTTGTACTCATTACCGATGCCAATGGCTGTAGCAAGACGGATTCAATTACTATACAAGAACCTACACTGCTACAACTTTCCATCAGTGCCAGCAGTATACTTTGCAATGGCGCAACCGCGAATGTTAATGCAGTAGCAAACGGAGGCACAGCCGGCTACAGTTATCTGTGGAGCAATGGAGCTCTTACTCAAAACATCAGCGGAGTAGCTGCCGGCAGCTACTCGATAACCGTAACAGATGCCAATGGGTGCACAGCAACTGCCGGCATTACGGTTTCACAGCCGGCAGCCCTAGCATTAAATGCCACTCCTACACAAGTAGGTTGCAATGGCGGTGCAAACGGTGCCGTGGATATTACCGTGCAGGGCG
>CAYQRR010000113.1:0-2546 GCA_964419635.1 uncultured Chitinophaga sp.
GTGGCGAATACGAGATAACCGATGTAAACAAGGAATATCTGAACCGCCAGAAACTACAGGTGGGCATCCTGGACCGCGGCACCGCCTGGTTGGATACCGGCACCTTTGATTCGCTGATGCAGGCTTCGCAGTTTGTGCAGGTGATAGAGCAGCGCCAGGGCCTTAAAGTAGGCTGCATTGAAGAAGAAGCCTGGCGGCAGGGTTTTATATCCACGGAGCAACTGCGCACGCTGGCCGAACCACTGCTCAAGAGCGGCTACGGCAAATATTTATTAGACTTGGTTTCTTAAACGATTTAAATAACAGGCATGATTTCAGGATTTAAAAACAGAATATTAGTAACCGGTGGAGCCGGCTTTGTGGGCAGCACCATGGTAGATAAATTGATAGAAAACCCCGACAACTTTGTGTTGGTGGTCGACAACCTGAGCACCGGCACCACCAAGCGACTGCCCGACCCGAAAAAGGCTAACTGGAAATTTGTGAAGTGTGATGTGAACTCCTACCGCGATATTGCCGGTATTCTCACCTCTTACCAATTTGATTATGTGTATCACTACGCAGCGGTGGTGGGCGTTAAGCGCACACTCGAAAACCCCGTGGCTGTGCTCAACGATATTAACGGGTTTAAGTACCTGCTGGATTTGTGCAAGAACACAGGCGTGAAACGCATTTTCTTCTCCTCTTCCTCGGAGGTGTATGGCGAACCGTTTGAGCATCCGCAAAACGAAATGACCACTCCGCTCAACTCGCGCTTGCCCTATGCGGTGGTTAAAAATGTGGGCGAGGCCTTTTTGAAAAGCTACAAGCAGGAATACGATTTAGATTATACCATCTTCCGTTTCTTTAATACCTACGGCCCCAAGCAAAGCAGCGATTTTGTGATGACCCGCTTTATTAAAGCGGCCCTTGATAACAAAAGCATATCGGTGTATGGCGATGGTTCGCAGACCCGCACCTTCTGCTACCGGGACGATAATGTGGATGCCTGTGTAAAAACAATGTACGAAGACCTGCATGTAAACGACACGGTGAATATTGGAAGTGAATTTGAAATCTCCGTGCTCGATTTAGCCCAATTGATAATCAAACTCACGGGCTCTAAATCAGAGATAGTTCACCTACCCCCTTTGCCAGAGGGCGACATGACCCGCAGAAAACCCGATATTGCCAAAATGAAAAAACTGCTCGGTCGCCCGATGACCACGCTGGAAGAAGGAATTAAAAAGACCATTGACAGCGGCCTGTATAATTTTTAAGGATGGGGGCACGCACTAAAATACTGGTGACGGGGGGCTGCGGCTACATTGGTTCGCACACGGTGATAGACCTGCTGCAGCATGGATATGAGGTGGTGAGTATGGATAACCACATTCGCTCCAAAGCCATTACCGTAGACCGAATAGAACAGATTACCGGCACCCGCATTAAGAACTATGCGGTGGATTTGTGTGATGCAGCCGCCACCCGCCAGGTGTTTGAGGCCGAAGGGAAAATAGACGGAATTATTCACTTTGCCGCCCTCAAATCGGTGCCCGAGAGTGTAGATAAGCCGCTGCTGTATTATCGCAACAACCTGGAATCGCTGATTAATTTACTGGCCCTGGCCGAGGAGTTTAAGGTAGGGGGCTTTGTGTTTTCTTCTTCATGCTCGGTGTATGGCAATGCCAAAGATTTGCCGGTGACGGAAGAAACGCCTTTTATGCCGGCCGAATCGCCTTATGCGCATACCAAGCAAATGGGCGAAGAAATAATTACGGCACTGGCTCGGAAGTCGAACACCGGATTTGTGCTGCTGCGCTATTTTAACCCGGTGGGCGCGCACGAAAGCGGCTTGCTGGGCGAAGACACCACCGATGTGATAACGGCTGTGGTGCCGCGCATTACCGGCACGGCCATTGGCAAGTTTCCGGCCTTTACCGTGTTTGGAAATGACTACGACACCCGCGATGGCTCCTGTGTGCGCGACTATATTCATGTAATGGATATTGCCCACGCCCACACCAAAGCCATGCAGTATTTGCAGCAGGCAGGGGCGGCACCCGCGCAGGCTCCCCTGGTGCTTAACCTGGGCACCGGTAACGGAGTAACCGTGCTGGAAGCCATTGCCTCTTTTGAAAAGGTATCGGGGCAGAAACTGAACTACAAACTGGGCGACCGAAGAGCCGGAGATGTGGTCTCTATTTATGCCAACAATAACAAGGCCAGGCAAACCCTGCACTGGGAAGCCACACGCGACCTGGACGAGATGATGCGCTCTGCCTGGGTGTGGGAGCAGAAAATGGCTAAAGGATAAACGCGGTCAGGCGACCGCTCACAGACTATGTATGGTAATTATCTTCCTCTTGCTCGTCACTAAGCGGTCGCCTGACCGCGCGATAAAAGCGCAGCTTGCTGCTGATTGACTCTCGTCAGAAAATGGTTACTCTTTCCCGTCTATATACGGTTGTTTAACCACACCACAACTCGACAACAGAATATCTTTTCCTGAGCTCGTCACTAAGCGGTCGCCTGACCGCGCGATAAAAGCGCAGCTTGCTGCTGAT
>CAYQRR010000113.1:2646-7651 GCA_964419635.1 uncultured Chitinophaga sp.
GCTCGTCACTAAGCGGTCGCCTGACCGCGCGATAAAAGCGCAGCTTGCTGCTGATTGACTCTCGTCAGAAAATGGTTACTCTTTCCCGTCTATATACGGTTGTTTAACCACACCACAACTCGACAACAGAATATCTTTTCCTGAGCTCGTCACTAAGCGGTCGCCTGACCGCGCGATAAAAGCGCCAGTTTCTGTTATTTTGCTAAATGAATTTTGCAGAAAAGTATCCGGAGTTTGTAACCATAGTTTGCCAAAATCACAGGCCATTTCTATTGCACGATTGCTGCAAGCGAAGAGTGATAGATGCGTTGGCCTATCGGATTGCACAAAGGCAAGTGAAGGTATATGGCTTTGTAATAATGCCGAATCACATGCACTTAATATGGAAAATATCGGACGATGTGAATCGCAACGATTTTCAACGCGACTTTTTAAAATATACTGCAAAGGGATTATTGGCAGAATTGAAGGCAAACTATTATGACCTGTTTTTGCAAACAAAAGTAAGTGCCAGCGACAGAGCTCATCAGGTATGGGAAAAAGATTCAATGTATTTGGATTTGTATAGCGACAAGTTCTTTAACCAAAAACTAGATTACATCCACCACAATCCATTACAACCTCACTGGAATCTGGCAAAATATCCGGAGGATTATTTGTGGAGTTCGGCTTCTTTTTACTTAAAAGGCGATAAGCGGTGGGGCTTTCTTACCCATTGCGATGAGTAAACGCGGTCGGGCGACCGCTTCGTAACTCTATTGATTCTACACATCGTATACTGCACGGAGTGGTATCGCTGTAAATGCGGTCAGGCGACCGCTCACAGACTTTAAACGCGGTCAGGCGACCGCTCACAGACTATGTATGGTAATTATCTTCCTCTTGCTCGTCACTAAGCGGTCGCCTGACCGCGCAGGTAAAACACCTTTCTCTTCGTCCAATAATCCTTCGCTCTTCACATTCCGGTAAGCATAACTGATGCTGCCGAAGCCGGTAGCCCTTTTACTTTGGCTGTAAACAATACACAGTGTCTGCCACCATAATTTTAGCATTTGTTTTAGCCTATTTTGCGGTGCTGCTGGGCATTGCCTGGTATACCTCGCGCGGGGCCACCGATGAAACTTTTTATATCGGCCAAAAGAAAAGCAACTGGTTTCTGGTGGCCTATGGCATGATAGGCACCTCGCTGAGCGGGGTTACGTTTATGAGCGTGCCGGGCGAGGTGGATGCCAAGGGCTTTGCCTACCTGCAGGTGGTGGTGGGTTATTTTATCGGCTATGTGGTGGTGGCGTTTGTGCTGCTGCCTTTGTATTACCGGCTTAATCTTACTTCCATTTACAGCTACCTTCAAACCCGTTTTGGCCCGGTGTCGTACAAAACCGGGGCCTCTTTTTTTATACTCTCCCGCACGCTGGGGGCATCCATCCGCATTTATCTGGTGCTCATGGTGCTGCAGCACTTTCTGCTCGATGGCCTCCACATTCCGTTTGCGGTATCGGTGCTGGTGATTCTGCTCCTGATTTTGCTGTATACTTTTAATGGCGGGGTAAAAACCATTGTGTGGACCGATACGCTGCAAACCACCGGTATGATTCTGGCGCTGCTGCTCACCTTGTATCTTATACATCAGGAGCTGGATTATTCGTTTGGCCAACTGTGGACCGCTATCAGCGACCGGGGCTACACGCGGGTGTGGCAAACCGACAACTGGCTGGCGGGCAATTTCTTTTTAAAGCAAGTGATAGGCGGTGCGTTTGTGACCATTACCATGACCGGGCTGGACCAGGAAATGATGCAGAAAAACATATCGGTAAAAACCCTGGGCGAAAGCCAGAAAAACATGCTGTTTTTCTCGCTCATTCTGGTGCTGGTCAATCTGCTGTTTTTGATACTGGGTGCCGCGCTCTATGTGTATTTGCAGCAAAAAGGCCTGGCGGCCCCCGCCAAAACCGATGAAACTTTTTCGATGGTGGCGCTGCAGCATCTGCCACCGGTGGCGGGCCTCATCTTTATACTGGGCCTGGTGAGTGCCCTGTTCCCCAGTGCCGATGGCGCGCTGACGGCCCTCACCTCCTCGGTGTGCATTGATATACTGGGCCTGAAGGAGCGCCATGATTTATCGGTGGAGCAAAAATCGCGCACGCGCAAAACCGTGCACCTGAGCATCACCCTGCTCTTTGTGGGGCTTATCCTCTTATATCAGCAAATAATACAGGCCTCGGTTATTTCCACCATACTAAAAGTAGCCGGCTACACCTACGGGCCGCTGCTGGGCCTGTTTGCCTTTGGCATACTAACCACCCGCCACCCCCGCGAGCCGCTGGTGCCGGTGGTGTGTGTGCTGTCGCCCCTGGCCTGCTACCTGCTCTCCGAAAATGCCGCCCGCCTGCTGGGGGGCTACACGTTTGGCTTCGAGCTGCTGGCCCTCAACGGCCTGCTTACCTTCGCAGGCTTGTGGCTTATTTCTAAAAAAGGCTAGGGCTGCACCGGGCGGGGGCGCGCCCATGCCCGCCAAAAAAAATTGTGAATCCCCCCCTTGACATTTATCGGCCGATTATTTACCTATGCAATACCCTTTACACATATACCATGAACCCCGCCTACCTTCAGGCCTTTAAATTACCCCCCCCCGTCCATAATTTAGGACGATATTCGTTTTTCATTGAGAAAGCCCCGTTCTTCCTGTTAAATACGCTAATAAGTCAATCCGCTATACCGGATAGCGTCACTGGTATAGCGGAAAGCGATACCGCTGTATCGGTAGGCGTCACCCTTATATCCGAAAGCCGATCCGCTACACCTTTTTCCCTTTCCGCTCTATCGGAACACCTTACGGCTATATCCTTTTCCCTTTCCGATGTATCGAAAAGGCTTACCGCTCCATCGGCAAGCCTCACCGGTGTATCGGCAAGCGTCACCGCTACACCCTTTGCGCCATCCGCTCTACCGGAAAGCCATACACTGTCAATTATTATCTAACCATAAAAACCAATTATCATGGAACGTAAACCAAAAGTTAGCTATGATTTCATTGAGTTTGTGCCCACTCAAAAAGGCATGTTTGGCGATAACGTAATTGCCGAAATGACCGCCCACGCCTCCGTATTCCCCACGCCCGATGTGCCCCTGCCCACGCTCATTCAGGTCAATGACGACCTGAAACTGAAAACCCAGCAGGCCCTCAGTGGCGATAAGGTGAAAATACAGGAGCGCGATGTAGCCGAAAAGCTGTGGGACAGCACCTTTCGCAGAGAGGGCGAATATGTGCAGCGCATTGCCAACGGCAGCAAACTGATTATTGTGCAAAGCGGCTACCATGCCACCGATACCGAGGTGCACCCCGTAGCCGTACCCGGGCAGCCCGTTATAGAAGGCTGGGCCAACAAAGGCAAAGGCAGCGGCATACACGTAGAAATGCAGCCACTGGCCGACTGCCGTGGTTTTCAGTTTATTATCTCTACCCAAAACATTATGCCGAACATCCGCATCAAAGGCGATATGGTGCAGTTCAGCGGCCTGGCCGAACTCATTGTGGATGTAAAGCTGACCACCAAGCGCAAAGTAGATTTTGAAGACCTCACAAGCGGGCAAAACTATTACATCACCGCCTTTGGCTTCAATGCCTCGGGCGTGGGCGAACCGGCCAATGTAATAGAGGTAGTAGCTCCTTAACCACACTCAAGCAGGGCGGCCTTACCGCCCTGCTTTATACATAAAACCTCGGTAGCCGAAAAGGGGATTCTAGAGTAGGCAGAAAAAATAAGTAAAATGGCTTTATGTAGATGTAACGAGCATCGACCTCGTAATACACTCAAGTATCCTGTTTCGAAGGAACCAGTGGGATATGACAATACCTCATCTATATGTGGTAGAAACTGCAACAATCCGGGGCTAATTTGGCTCAGAGAGGATGAGTTAATCGAATATATCCAAAATGGAGTTAGAATATTTTCATATGACAGTTATGTTTCAAAAGTTAAAGTAAAATGAAGCCATGAATACATCAATTTTTAAATCCCTTAAAGACGACTTCGCAAACTCAACAAATCCGAATAACCGTTCTATTGTAGAGTTATGCATTATTGAATTGGCATCCGGAAATTTTGGCAAGGCAATTGACCTCAGCGAAGAACTGGTAAAAAAAGACATTAATGATTCCACCGGCTGGGCCATGAAGGCTCTGTCACAGGTTTATCTTTTTGATTACGCTAATAACCTGCACCTTCTAAAATCTTCCTTTGCTGCCCTGGAGGAGTTTAAAGCCAAAACTACACTACCCCGTAAATCGGTAATGGATGTTGAAGCAATTTTTACTGCTACCATGTTGTCGCGCACAATTGTACTGGTTGGCAATAGGGTAGAAGAGGTGCTTGATTTACAAACACAGGCTAAAGCGGAAAAGACAAAATCAATTATTGCAGCCGTTACTGGAGCGTACGTGGCAAGCAAAGTGGATTCCAATATTGATAAGCTAATGGTATACGGAGTGAGTGGTTATGCAAGTGCAGAATTTCAAGAAAATGCTGAGATGCTTGAAGATGCATCTAAGGGCATATTTGGCATTGCCGTAGCCAACATGGCTGCAACAGTTGAACCTGCAAAAGCCCTAAAAGCAAATTTGAATGAGTTGAGTTTCGATGTAAGAAATGAGTCTACAGCTATTTTACAAGCTTGGATTAAAATGCTATCTGAATTGTATTTAGCGGTTATAGCCACCCTGATAGCATACATTAACGAGGTTTTACCCAACTTCTCATTAACAAAGAAAAAACCGTTTAGTGCAGACGAAATGGTTAACATTATCAGCTCGCCAGAGGCTGTTCAGTTTATCTACCTTAGTAAGCTATTAGGTGTAGATGAATCTGTGCCTGAGTTTAATACAATAGTGGAGCAATTAGAATCAATTAAAGACATTGATTCAGCACAAGTAAAAAGTGATTTTTCATTAGGTCTTTACATAGCGGTGGCTATTATGCTTGGCCCCTTGCTATTTACTATGCTATTT
>CAYQRR010000114.1:0-7645 GCA_964419635.1 uncultured Chitinophaga sp.
GTCGATCGAGGAGCTGATCAACATGGAGCAATGGTTCGCACCGGTGAATCCCTCCACTCCCCCTGATGTTTCGAAGGTGCTGGTGGTGGCGCCACATCCAGATGATGAAATATTTGGATGCGGTGGATTGCTGGCCATGTACCGTAAAGCCGGTGCGATGATTCAGGTACAAATACTGACCGATGGCGCAGGGTATCATCAGTTCCCTGATCGCGAGGTAATATTTAAAATCAGAATGGCCGAATCCAATCTGGCCTTGGGAAAATTGGGTGTTGCCCCAGCTGCATAAGCAGGTTAAACTGGTCATCGACATTCGTCATATTGAAATTACCCGCCAACACCAGATTGCGGGTCATCCAATTGTTTTCGCGAATAAAGGGATGACAATAGCTATCTGTATTTCTTCCATAAGTTCCATAGCGCAAATGCCCCAGCAACAATTCCCCTACAAACGGAGAGTTCTTCTTATACCAATCCGCCTCCGCTGCCGGATTGTCCAACGCCTTCCGCTCTTTGGGAAAGGTGGAGAATATCTGGTGAAACACATCGACAATCGGCTGATTATTGATACTCCTCGCGCGATTAATAAAGTGACTTCCGGGAACAGGATCCAGCTTGATGACCGCGGCTCCGGCTCCATCTTGCCCGCGATTGTGCTGTTTCTCCATCAGCAGATAGAGTTTGTTTAGGCCGTACGCTATGGTACGATATTTCTCTACGTAAAATTCAAGTGGTTTGAGCAGTCGGATGAGGGCAATTCCGCACTCGTGTTTGATTGAATCGCTCATGGGTGCGCAAATCTAAATTTTATGTTCGGAGTTCAACGTTCATAAAAAATAAAAACCCTGCTAATGCAGGGTTTTTATTAGAAGTCTGATGCGAATAGATTGCTTTCTTAAGAAACCTTTACCTCAAATGCAGTGGTCGCTTTTGCTTCTTCTTTTTTGGGAAGTGCCACGCTCAATATACCCGATTCGTAAGTAGCGGTGATTCTTGCGGCATCCACCAATTTTGGCAGGGTAAAACTGCGGGTAAAGGTAGAGAAGTTAAACTCCTTGCGGGTAAATTTCTCTTCTTTTTGCTCCACCTCATTTTTGTGTTCGCCAGCAATAGTCAGCAAGTTGCCCTCTACTTTAATGCTGAAGTTTTCTTTGGCGAAGCCGGGGGCCGCCACTTCAATTTTAAAATCTTCGGCTGTGTCTTTCACATTGACCAAAACGGGGGTTTTAATAAAATTTGGTGTAGCAAATTCGTTTTCAAAAATGTTGTCGAACATGGTTGAAAAACGTGGGAAGGCTACTCTTCCGGTCTCTGGTTTTACTGTAAGCATAGTCATGTTTTTTTTGTGTTTAATGTTTATGAATGGATACAGCGTCCATTTTGCAAACTAAATGCCACGACATTTTTCAGTAAATTTTTGCAGCCTGAAAACGCAAAAAGCGGAAATAAATTCCGCTTTTTACTTAAATCAAAAGACATAATTGCCGAATGGCTATCTTTTTTCGTCTTCCACGCTTCCTTTTTTCCAGTACTTGCCCATTTTACGATCAAGGGGAAACATACGGGAGATGGTGAAACCGAGGCGAAAGGCTCCCTGCGCCCAGTTAGCGTTATTATACGGCAGATAGTCTTGCTCGAGCAAACCTCTGGAGTTGGTAAGGTTGATGTGAAACACGTGTCCTCCGGTTTCAAATTCGAAGCCGATATGCAACGAAGGATAATAAAGCGCATTTTTGAAGCCGCGGACCATGGCAAAATAGTTTCGGCCTCCTACACCTTCTTTCTGCAAGGGCAAAAAGTATTCGAAAATAATGCCGGCCCTTTTGCTGAATTTAGCTCGTGCCGAAATGCCGAGCGCAAAAAAGTAGTTTTTATCGTTGGCTGGTACGACATTTCGCCAGATGAAAGTGGGAGTCAGTTGCACGCTCAACCAGTCTGTAGCTTTTACGGCCAGGAGCGCCTGCAGCGTATAACTCAAGCGATGCGAAAATGCTTTGTAGCCCTTAGGGAAATAATTTAAAGCTGCGGGGTCGGTGCTTCTGCGCATGCTGCTGATAGCGGTATTACCATAAAGGACTATAGTCATGGGGTATTTGAAATCTTTGGTTTGCTGCAATACCCGGTATTTGATGTTGGCATTCCAAAGTTCGCGAAGGGGGCCCGAGCCTTTCATCCGTGCCACGCCCAATGATAGATTGTTGGTAACTCCAAAGTCGAATATAAACCCAATGTCTGCTGCCTGATCAAAACCAAACATAGAGTGAATGTGGTCGTTATTGGAGGCGGCCATGTCGCCAAAGCGGTGCGAGATTCTAAACTCCATTGAATACTTGGGCACCATCTCTACGCTTTGTCCGTTAATAACGCGGGTGGTTTTGAACGTATACTTTGCATACTCTTTTTCGGGCTTTTGCGCCTGAAGCAAATCGGCCATTACATCGTCTTGTGCCCAGGCCTGCACACCCCATATGGCCATCATTAACAGATAAAGATTCTTCATTGCATGTTTATTTATCATCAAAAATATTCGTACTCCTTTTATAAAAAACAAAAAGACGATTCTTTTTGAATCGCCTTTCCGATTGAAAAGACTGTGGGATTTTATTTTGTGTATTTCACCAAATCATAGCTCAAATCCACTTTGATAGTTTCCGCAATATTGGTAAACAGCGCTTTGGGTATTTTAATTTTGTGGTCAGCCAGTTTTATATCAAACACCGCTGTTACATTGGTGGGCGCTCCGTCTTTCACCGTCAGTTTGCATGGTATCTCTCGTTCCTGTACTACTCCGTGGAGGTCGAGTTTACCTTTTACCGATACATCATACACACCATCTTTTTTGAAATCTATATCGCCCACTACCTCACCACTGAGTTTGGCATTGGGATATTTATCGCTCTCCAAGTAATTTTCGTTGAAGTGCGCTTCCATGAGGTCGTCCTTAAAGTCGAACGACTTTATGGCAATGTTGGCCGACACCTTGCGCGAATCAGCATTAAAGGCGCACACGGTTTTGATTGTAGTGGCTTCAATATCTTCTAAGGGAGTAGACGAAAAAAAGTGCGTTTTGCCGCTTGTAGTGACATATTGCTGTGCCCCGACCGATAGAGAAAAAAGAATCAAGCATAAACCCAGCAGACGTTTCATAGACGTTATTTTTTAATTACTGCGGATAACCGTTTTCGGCCCAGCATTGTATACGTGTAATCAAACTGTCTGCCAATTTGGGTGCAGCCTGGGGCATGGGCGAGCAACCGATCTCGTGTTTAACAGTACATAACGCATCTTTTGTCTCAAAAGCATTTTTGGCGGCTGCATAGCCCTCCAGATTTACGTTTGAAGAATTAGTAGCGGCATCATGGCAGCCCGAATAGGCACAATGAAAATCGAGCACCGGTTGTATAGCCAGGTTATAAGTATTGGTAGCGGCATCTACCCCCGTGCAATCGATGGTGGTGGGCAGGGCCGCTTTGTCTTGCGAACAAGATTCTATACCAAAAAAAAGAGCCGGCAGCGCCAGCATTAAAAAATAAACTTTCATGAGATAGCCATTAAAAAAGCCCTGACACACTTACGTATGTCAGGGCTTACGTATCCGGATTTTTATTGTTTGATGATTTTTTGAGTAACGGAGGCACCGTTTACATTCAACTGGAGTAAATACACCCCAGCATCAATGTCCGATACATTCAGTATTTTGCTAAACAGACCGGAACTGGCGTTCTCCACTTCAAAGCCGGTAACGCGCTTGCCATCTAAAGAATACAAATTGGCCGATACGGCTCCGGCTTCCAGCAGGTTGAACGATACGCCCACTTCGCTGGTAACGGGGTTCGGGAATACCTGCAAAGCTTCCACTTTAGTATTTATGTCCTGGATAGCCGATGCAGCCGGGTTGATGGTCACCGAGCTTTTGTAAATATTGTTGGTGCCCGGGTTATCGTCTCCATCTTCGGTGGCGTAGGAGTAGTAGAAAGTAACAGGACCGGTGGTAGCTGCGGGAGCTGTCCATCTGAACACCCAGTTTTTGGTAGAGCTGGCATTCAGGTGACCCATGTACTGGCGGGTGCCGGTGCCCGGGGAGGTATTAATCTTGGTGGTGGCTGCATTGGTTACGGTCATGGTGCCGGCCTGTGCGTTAGCGCCATCCAAAGCTACTATCTGAAAACCATAACGACCGGTGAAGGCGTTGATTAAAAATCCGATGTTGTATTGCGTGCCACCGGTGTATTCAAATGAAGAATTGAGCGGAGTGGTGGGTGTGTTGGTGCCTATGGTCAACGTTAAATCGTTGGCGGTAGGGGTGATGGTGGCTCCGCCATGGCATCCATTCTGTGAGCAGGATGCATTGGTAAACGGATCGCCCGCACTGCCGGCCGGTGGCGAACTGATTTTGGAATTCACCTTTTCTGTGTTTAAGAACAGCAAAAGCGCAAAAACAGAAACGGAGAGAAGTAAGTAGTTTTTCTTCATGTTTAGATTATTGTTTAAGTCAAAGAAAAGAAAGTTTTGATAGGCCGCATGGTTCCTGTGTTGTAAAAATGCGCCTGCTTCTTGTATGCTTATTTCAATACCTGTTCGGTAGCTTTTTTGGACAGCACTTTGCGCACTATTTTTTCTATTACCCCTTTTTCGTCTATCACAAAAGTGAGCCGGTGGATGCCGTCATACTTTCGGCCGTAGAGCACCTTGGGCCCCCATACGCCATAGGCATTTATGATTTTCATGTCTTCGTCTTGTAAGAGCGGGAAAGGCAGTTTGTATTTCTGTTCAAATTTTTTGTGGCTTTCCTGTCCTTGCGGGCTTACGCCCAGCACTTGATAGCCGAGCTTTTGCAGTTGCGCATAGTTATCGCGGAAATTGCAGGCCTCTACGGTGCATACGGGCGTGTCATCGGCCGGATAGAAGTAAAGCACCACCTTTTGCCCTTTGAAATCTTTTAATGAAAATTTTTTTCCGTTTTGGTCTTTGGCGCTGAAAGCCGGTGCGCGGTCGCCCTCGTTGAGGTGTGTCATGGTTTATAATTTGAAAGAGATGGAATAATCGCGTTTGTTTTTTCGTTCATCTGTAACAACTATCCGGAAGGTATGTTCGCCCGCGGGCATAGCAGCCGGCAGGGGATACGTGACCGTAGCCGACTTGGCATCATAATCGGACACCACCCACTGGCCATCTACATACGTATCAAAATCGGCAATGCCGCTCCGGTTGTCGGAGATTTTGAAAAGGAGTTTTTGATAGGAACGCATGCTGCGGCCCGGTACTATATTGAGAGCCGCTGCACGGGGGGCGGTGGTATCCAGTTGGAGCGTAAACTTGCCCAGCTCGCGTGTGCGGGCGCTTACCCGGCCGGCCTCGAAGGTGCCGCCCAGGCAGGTGGTGCCGTTGAGCATAACCACCGCTTTGTCGGTGAGCGAAGGAGGCAGATTATCGGCCTGAAGGGTAACCGTGGCCCAGTCGAATAAATGATGCATGGGTAGCCCGAATTGGTGCACCGCAGAATATATAGACGAGTCGGTGGGTGGGGCCACACTATACAGCGGATACAGGTTATCGAGCAGGCAGCCCCGGGGAAAGGTAGCCGAAAAGCCGGTGGTATGGAAGGTATTGTCGTGGTCGAAATCGAGGCGGGTGGTGTAGCGGAGCGGAATGGGCTTAAAGGCCGTGGCTGCCGGGGCATATTGCACTTTCATTTTCAGTTGCGACACATTGCCGTTAAAATCCGTGACCTCTATATGCAGGGCGTGCACTTTGCCATCGCTCAAATCTATTTCACCGGCCTGCAACAGGTGCGAATAAATGCTGCAGGCATTGCCCGGCTCCACAAAGCATTTATGAAAACTCTTGCGGCCTTCGTTCAAAAAGATGGGATAGTCTACCTGCGACAGCACATAGCGCTTTTCGGGAAAAGACAGTTGATTAAACCGTGCATCGTATATCAACTTGTTGCCATCCATCACGGCCAGGTTATAGATACCCACATGCGCCTCGGTGCGATTCATGACATCGTAAGCCTGCACCGAAAAGCCTATCCGCTGCGCGTTGAGCTGCACGGTACCCGCGGGCATTTCGTACTGGCCATTCCTGAGCACGGGCCGCAGGCGATACCCCTCGCAGCGGTGGCGCAGGGTATCGAGCGGATAAAACTTTAAAGAACCCAGCACGGGTTTTAAATCATCCTTTAACTGATAGCCAAAGAGCATGGGATTGTAGACCTGCTCCAGGGTGTCGCGGATTTCAAAATGCAAATGGGGGCCTCCGCTGCCACCGGTATTGCCACTGAGGGCAATGGTGTCGCCTTTTTTAACGGGCAGTTCGTTGGCGTTTGGATAAAAATCGACCGCAAAACTTTCGCGCGCATATTGCTCCTGGCGCAGGCGCTGCTGCAGGCGCGGATGAAACTGGCGCAGGTGACCATACACCGTTACATAGCCATTGGGGTGGGTAATGTAGAGCGCATGACCATAGCCGGCACCGCTCACATTGATGCGCGACACATAACCATCGGCTGCGGCAAAAATGGCGTGGCCTTCTTCCTGATTGGTTCTGAAATCAAGGCCGGTGTGAAAGTGTGCTTTGCGCGGTTCGCCAAAATTGCCCACGATGGTGGCGGGGTAGATATCCACCACGGGCCCAAAGTAGTGCTCAGCCGCCAGGCGGGCCGGGGCGGGGAATTGGGTGGGGCTGCTGTGCGACAGTCCCAGCGGCTCCACCGCATTAAAGGAGGTGAGCAACACGCCCCACAGGCTCAGGACCCATACACTCAGCAGTTTTTTCATGTGCCAGGCAGCTACGGGCTTTACAGCCGGTAATTGGGTTTCAGGGTTTGGTTCTTGTAATAGCTGTTGATGATTTGCACCACTTCCTGCGGGTCGTCTGTGAGCTCGAACAGGTCCAGGTCCTGCGGATGAATATTGTGCTCGGCTTCCAGCATTGATTTTTTAATCCAGTCCAGCAGGCCGCCCCAATAGTCTTTGCCCATAAAAATGAGGGGCACCTTATCTATTTTTTTGGTTTGCACGAGAGTGACGGTTTCAAACACCTCGTCCATGGTGCCAAAGCCCCCGGGCATGAACACAAAGGCCTGCGCATAGCGGATAAACATGACCTTGCGGGCAAAAAAGTATTTAAAGATTAGCAGCTTGTCGGTGTCTATATACTCGTTCCAGTCCTGCTCAAAATCCAGCTCTATGTGCAGCCCCACCGAGCTGCCCTTGCCCTTGCGCGCGCCCAGATTGCCCGCCTCCATAATGCCGGGGCCTCCACCGGTAATAATGCCGTAGCCCTCGCGAGCCAGCAGTTCTGCGGTGTCGGCTGCCAGTTGGTAATACGGATTATCGGGCTTGGTGCGCGCACTGCCGAAAATGGAGATGCAGGGTCCAAATTTTTCCATGCGCTCAAATCCATCCACAAACTCGCTCATGATTTTAAACATCCGCCAGCTCGATTCTGCTTTTAGTTCCGCTTCCCAGTTCTTTTTGACCATGTGTTATTTTTTTTGGTTGAAGGTATGCTGATAGGCGAATGTAAAAAGCTGTGGGGTAGTTTGCAGCACCGTACAACAAAAACAGGCGGGGGAGGCCCGCCTGTTTGTAACACCGTTGGGTGGGACACCCACCGGTAAGAAAAAGAAAACTTCCAGTTG
>CAYQRR010000115.1:0-6904 GCA_964419635.1 uncultured Chitinophaga sp.
CGTCCGCTCATTTATTTAGATAATGCGGCTACTTCCCAAAAACCGCTGGCTGTAATACAGGCTATAGACGATTACTACCGGCAATATAACAGCAACATCCACCGCGGTGCGCATCATTTGGCACAATTGGCCACCGAGCAATACGAGGCGGCTCGCCAAACCGTAGCAGACCATATCCATGCCTCTGTGCGCGAAATCAACTTTGTGCGCGGTACCACCGAGGCGGTCAATATGGTAGCCAATGCCTATGGCCGTAAGTTTATACAGGCAGGCGATGAAATTATAGTGAGCGAAATGGAACATCACAGCAACATTGTGCCCTGGCAAATGTTGTGCGAAGAAAAAGGTGCTACCCTGCGGGTAATCCCCATCACCGATTCGGGTGAGCTGGTGCAGGAGGCCTACCTGGCGATGCTTTCACCCAAAACCAAATTGGTAGCCGTGGCACACACCTCCAATGCCCTGGGTACCATTCACCCTGTTAAAGAAATGATAGCAGCCGCTCATGCGGTGGGCGCGGTGGTGTTTATAGATGGAGCCCAGGCCTTACCGCATACCGCGGTAGATGTGCAGGAACTAGATTGCGATTTTCTGGGCTTTAGCGGGCACAAAGTATTTGCCGGCACCGGCATTGGAGTGCTGTATGGCAAAGCTGCCTTATTGGAGCAGATGAATCCTTACATGGGTGGTGGCGAAATGATTAAGGCGGTGTCGTTCCGCGGCACTACCTATAACGATTTGCCCTATAAGTTTGAAGCCGGCACCCCGCACATTGAAGGGGGCATTTCGCTTGGGGCTGCCTTGAAATATGTGCAGAGCATTGGCTTACCGGCTATAGCGGCTTACGAAAATGATTTATTGCAATATGCCACACAAGCTATACAAGTGGTGCCGGGCATTCAGTTGGTAGGCACTGCTGCACAAAAGGCATCGGTGCTATCGTTTCTTATCCGGGGCATTCACCCGTACGATGTAGGCGTGTTGCTCAATGAGCAGGGCATTGCCATACGCACCGGGCATCATTGCTGCCAGCCCTTGATGGAGCGCTTAGGCATGGAGGGTACCTGCCGCGCATCGTTTGCCTTTTACAATACCAGCGCAGAGGTGGATGCACTGGTGCAGGCACTGCTACGCGCTGTAAAAATTCTTTCCTAGTATTGCCTCATGGCTGTACCCATTCGCGAATTAGAACAGGAAATTGCCGAAGAGTTTGACCTCTTCGAAGATCAGATGGAGAAGTATGAATACCTCATTGATGTGGGCAAAAAACTGGCTCCACTCCCCCAAGAATATCTCACCGAAGATTATCTGGTGAAGGGCTGCCAGAGCAAAGTATGGCTGCATGCCTACCATCAGGATGGACGAATATTTTATGAAGCTGATTCCAACACCGCCATTACCAAGGGTATTATCGCTTTGCTTATTCGGGTTTTATCGGGGCAAAAAACGCAAGATATCCTCGACTGTCCGCTTGGTTTTATAGACAGAATCAATCTCCGCGCACATTTATCATCGCAGCGCAGTAATGGTTTATCGGCTATGGTGCAAAAGATGAAAGCCTACGCTGCTGCGTATCATCAATAATTCAGGAAGGCTTTGTGGGCCCCATCGCAAAACGGCATTTTCTGGCTCATACCGCACCGGCAAATAGACACGCGCTCGCGTTTCTCCAGGGTAGTACCATCTTCCATCAGCACTTCAAAGTTTCCGGTAATGGTGATAGGCCCTTTCGGCTTTAGTTGAATGGTGGCGTAATCTTTCTTTTCGTTGTCCAGTTCTTCCATAATTTCATTTATCTTTTTTCCCAGTTGCTGATAACCACTGCTGCCGTTAAATCACCCGTTACGTTTAATACCGTGCGACACATGTCAAGCAGTCGGTCAACTCCAATAATAATGCCGATAGCCTCGGCCGGTACCCCCACCGACACCAGAATGATAGCCACTACCGGCAGCGAGCCGCCCGGCACACCCGCAGTGCCTATGCCGGCAATAATGCACGATAGCACGACCGATATTTGTTGAGTCATGCTCAAATCAATTTGAAAGCACTGCGCCAAAAACAACACCGTCACCCCTTCAAACAAGGCTGTTCCGTTTTGGTTGGCGGTGCTGCCTACGGTCAGCACAAAATGACTTACCTGCTTGGGCAGTTTCAAATTTTCGTTTGCGGCTTTTAATGCCGTAGGTAAAGTAGCGTTGCTGCTGCTGGTAGAAAAAGCTGTCAGCATCACTTCACTGATGCTCCGGAAGAAGTGGAGCGGATTCATTCCGCCAAAAAACCACAATAGCAGCGGATAGGTAACAAATTGATGAATCGCCAGGGCCACTAACACTACGACCACATATTTTCCCAGAGCCAGCATCACACCCCAACCGGTAGAGGAAATGAGGACAAAGAGCAGGGCAGCAACTCCATAAGGGGCCACATGCATGGCCATGTCTATCACTTTCATGATAAGTTCATAGAGCCCTTCTATGGTGTCTTTAAAGGCGTCTACTTTGGCACTGTGCAGGCTGATGAGTGCAATGCCCAGCATCAGGGCAAAAAACATGACGGCCAGCACTCCTCCACCTTTGTATTCCGGGTTAAAGGCATTCACCATATCCTCCATCGGGTTTTTGGGAATCATGGTCACAATCACATCGGCAAACGACTTCTCTTTGCCGGCATCAGCATTTTTCTTGATGGATTCCACTTTATCGGTGTATTGAGCAATAAGCTTGGCTCGGCTGTCGTCAGGTATATCGCGGCCGGGTTGCATCAGTTGTACCATTCCAATCCCTATAAAAACCGAAATCATGGATACCACCACCGTATAGATTAATGTGCGCACACCAATTCTTCCCAGATTTTTGAGATCGCCCAGTTCCCCCACGCCTAATATCAATGCGCAAAAAATAAGTGGCATCACCATCATAAAAATGAGCCGGAGAAAGATGTCGCCAATGGGTTTTATCCAGTGATTGACCGAAGCAATGGTAGCCGTATCTACCCCGGCCACTTGCACAAGCACACCACCCAGTACGCCTGCCAGCATACCCAATACAATTTTTACATGCAATGGAAAACCCTTCATCTCCTTAAATTAAATTTTTGAAACTTTTGCTCGTAAATAATGGTCGGCCATCACAAGAGCGGCCATGGCTTCCACTATGGGCACTGCGCGGGGCACCACACAAGGGTCGTGGCGTCCTTTGCCTGTAAGTTCCACTGCTTCGCCCGACTTGTTGATGCTGCTCTGTGATTGCTGAATGGTGGCCACTGGCTTAAACGCCACTTGAAAGTAGATATCCATGCCATTGGAAATACCCCCTTGAATGCCTCCCGAGAAATTTGTTTTGGTTCGCAGCATTCCATCTTCGGATGTTTCAAAGGCATCGTTGTTTTCGCTGCCCAATCGCTCGCTGCCCTCAAATCCGCTTCCGTATGCAAAGCCATGTACGGCATTGATACTGAGCATGGCCTTACCAAGGTCGGCATGTAGTTTGTCAAACACCGGCTCGCCCAAACCCGCAGGGGCGTGCTGAATCACACACGAAACAACTCCGCCCACGGTGTCTCCTTTAGCTCGCACTTCTTCAATGTAGGTAATCATTTTTTTAGCAGTGGCTGTATCCGGGCAACGCACTATATTTTTCTCGGTCTGCTCAAGGGAAAGCGTGGCGTAAGCAGAGGCGAGTTTAATAGGCCCTACTGCCGACACATAGGCACTCACCGATATGCCGGCCTGCCGCAAGAGCATTTTAGCCACACTTCCCGCTGCTACGCGCGCGGCTGTTTCGCGGGCACTGGCCCGTCCGCCTCCACGGTGGTCCCGCAGGCCATACTTTGCTTCGTAAGTATAGTCGGCATGGCTGGGGCGATAGGTGTCTTTCAAGTGAGCATAGTCGTCACTTTGGGCATCTTCATTTTTGATGAGTAAGCAAATAGGAGTGCCGAGTGTTTTGGATTCAAACACTCCCGATAGCACCCGCACGGTATCACTCTCTTTGCGCGGTGTGGTAATGCTGCTTTGTCCGGGCTTTCTGCGATCGAGTTCTTGCTGCATAAATTCTGCATCAAACAGAAGTCCTGCTGGGCATCCATCTATCACCACTCCGATGGCAGCACCATGACTTTCGCCAAATGTGGTAATACGAAAAAACTCACCAAAACTGTTGCCGGCCATCTTTACTTTTCAATTCCGAATATCGGATTTCGATTTAATATCACACTATGAAATCAATTCTCCTCCGCAATATAAAATCGCTGGCAGGAATTTACAAAGAAGCCACTGCGCCTGTGTGTGGAGTCGATATGAAAACGCTGCCCAGTTGCAGCGATGCCTATCTGCTGATAGAAGAGGGGCGCATTCATTCGTTCGGCAATAATGCCGATGCTCCCGAAAGGGCCGATGAAGTGATAGATGCCACCGGCCGGTGGGTGTTGCCATGCTGGTGCGATTCGCATACACATATTGTGTTTGCCGGCTCGCGCGAAACAGAGTTTGCCGATAAAATTCAGGGCCTCACCTACGAAGAAATTGCGGCCCGCGGAGGCGGAATTCTGAATAGCGCAAAACGGATGTTAGCGGCAGGGGAGGAGGAGCTTTTTGAAGCGGCCTGGGCACGATTGGAAGAAATGAAAAGTATGGGCACCGGTGCTGTTGAAATTAAAAGTGGTTATGGTTTAAGCTATGAAGGAGAGTTAAAGATGTTGCGAGTTATTCGCAAGTTGAAAGAGAAATCATCGCTGACTATAAAGGCTACTTTCCTGGGAGCGCACGCCTATCCCGAACAATATCAATCCAATCACGAACCATATATCCGATTACTGATTGAAGACTTATTGCCACGGATAGCGCAAGATGGCCTGGCCGATTTTATAGATGTGTTTTGTGAACAGGGATATTTTTCGGTAGACGAAACCAGCAGAATATTGGAAGCCGGAAACAAGTACGGATTGCAACCCAAGGTGCACGTTAATCAGTTTAATGTGTTGGGTGGTGTAAAGGCGAGCGTTCTGGCTGGTGCTAGGAGTGTAGATCATCTGGAACTCATTCACCAAGAGGATGTGGAGGCGCTCCTTAAATCTCGCACCATTCCGGTGGCGTTGCCCGGCTGTTCCTTGTTTTTGAAAATACCCTACACCCCGGCTCGTCAGTTGATAGATGCCGGTTTGCCCTTGGCCTTGGCTACCGATTACAATCCGGGTTCGGCTCCCTCCGGCAATATGAATTTGGTAAACGCGCTGGCCTGTATTCAAATGCAAATGACGCCAGAAGAAGTAATGAATGCCTCTACGATTAACGGAGCTTATGCTATGGATGTGCAGCAGCACATCGGTTCAATCACCGTGGGCAAAAATGCAAACCTGCTATTAACTAAACCAATTCCCTCGTTGGCTACGCTGCCATACTCTTTTGGCAGTAATCTGGTAGATCGCAACTTTACAGCTTAATCTTTATCGCGTAGTTTTTCAATGCCGCCAGTCGTATTATATTTACTGAATGCGCCCAGCCTTACCTTTATGCCAAAGTTAAAGAGTGGACCTTCCACGGGGGCATATATTTCTGCAAAAACCGGCCGCGCAGGTGTGTAGCCCGATGTTACAATCGGTCCATAAGTGGTTTGCCGTAGGTTGAGTATGTTTTCCAGATTGGCAAAGAGCAGCACATGTCTGAAAGATAGTTGTGTGTTGATGCCCAACTCCCAATAGCCCTGTCCGGTTCTTCCGTCACTCAGCTTTACATCACTGAAATAGTAACAGTCCACGTCCACACTAAAGTTTTTTATCTCATAGCCAGCCAATAGATACACTACATGTTTAGAAGTAAGCGGTGCCACACTGCGCACTTTGTTGCGCATAAAATTGTTGTCGGTCAGTGTATACACCAGCGATGTTTTAAATCCTCGGTAGCTGAGGCTGAGGCCGGTTTCAATGCCTTTGCTTTGTTGAAATCCATTAAGATTGGTATACGAGAGGTCGTAGCAATCTATACCGGTGCAGTGGGTGGCGAGTGTATCTATCATCTGCAAAGGCTTAAAGATGTGTGTAAGAAAATATAGTTGATGGAGGCTAATCTGAAAACCATTAATCACGGGCGCTTTCACTCGCAAGTCTAGGGTGCCACCCAAACTAAGTTCAGGTTTTACGTTACCGGCCATTTCCGCCACGCGCACAAAAGCCCGCTCTTCACTCTCATCCTGAAAAATAGTAGGTAGTTTATACCCCATGCCTACATTGAGCCGGGTTGTAAATACCTCATTCCACTTTTGCCTAAACGCAGCATGTGGTAAAGGAAATACGCCATGCTTGTTGTTGTAATCCAGTCGCATTCCGGCTTCCACACTGGTTTTTTCTGTAAAGTTGTAGAGGTATTGCAAGAACAAACCGGCTGTCAGATATTTATAATTGCGTGGAGTAGCCGATGAGTCTTTTCCTTCTTTAAAAATATCGGTTCTGAAATCTACACCGGCCACCACATCATGTTTGGCTCTGCTAAAGCAATAATTGATTTCAGATACTGAGCCCATTTGCACACCGGCAAAAAGATAGAAGGGTATTTCAAGCGAGCGTTTAAAATAGTTGTAGGCACTGCGAACAGTTAGTTTGCCTTGTGCATCAAAATCATGTTCCAGCTTGAGATTGACCGATGCGTGGTCGGTTTTGTTTTGATCGAAATAAGTGAAAGCCGTATCCGATTGGTGTTGGATGGAGGGCAGAGCTCCTCCGGTCCGTGTTTCGTGTGTGTAGTTTAATCCTACATTTAAAACACAACGCTCCGATAGATCAAAATAAAATTGAGGCGACAGATTAAAACGTTGTAGCAAGGGTGTTTCCGAAAAATTATCACCATCCCAGTCTTTCTCTTTCTGGTAGCGATGCATGGCTAGCAAGGAGTAGCCAAAGAACTTTTTCT
>CAYQRR010000115.1:6914-7635 GCA_964419635.1 uncultured Chitinophaga sp.
TATATTCCGGCATCTGCCGCCACGGCACTCTCTACATTCGCCATCACATCATAGACTGGTAGTTCCGAAGGCATTTTGGAGATAAAGTTGATCACTCCTGCAATGGCATCACCACCATACAAAGTAGAGGCCGGACCTTTTATAATTTCTACTTGCCGTATATCAATCGGAGGAATCTGATTGATGCTAATCACACTTGCAAACCCACCAAATAAAGGATATCCGTCTTTGAGTATCTGCACATATCGCCCGCGCAATCCCTGAAGCCGGATGTTCATAGTGCCGGAAGTGGCGGAGGTGCGTTGCACCTGTATTCCGGGTTGCTCGCGCACAACATGCGATACATCCGATGGTTTATCATTGGAGCGCTCCTCCACTTCATCTTCACCAATTACTTCCACCCGGGTAGGCGATTTTTCCTCCGCAATATCATTTCTGGAGGATACAATAACTACTTCCTCCAGCTCCTCGGTTTGCAGCTCTAGTTCCACCACCAGCACATTATCGGAGGGTATCGGAAAGACGAGTGGAATACGCTGGCGATAATAGCCAAGCCCGGAAACGATAATTACCTGCGCTCCCTCCGGTATTTTTTCTAAGTGAGCTATTCCGAGGCTATCTGTAAATGTTGCTTGAGATGTGTTGAGTAAACTAACCACTGCACCCGCTATGGGGGTGTGTGCTGTTTTATCTTTTACAAACATGGACAGCATGTGCTGTG
>CAYQRR010000116.1:0-7618 GCA_964419635.1 uncultured Chitinophaga sp.
TATACCCTCACCGATGCAATCGGTGAGGGTGATTTATTTATGCGAATCACTAGCATCATAGTATTTCTTTTTAACTGTTTCTGTTGCATTGCACAAATGCATGATCTTTGTTGGGTTATGTGCAAAAAAAATACGTTACTAAAATTTAGTGAGACATCTTTCACTATAGATAGCTCAACCTTAACAAATAGAAACATTGGATTTTCTACCTCAAGCACAACTTTGAGCGATACAGATGGCAACTTACAATTTATTTCTAATGGCTATAGAATTTTTGACCGAACGGGTAACTTGATGAGTGGTGGCGATGGCTTGCATCTAAGCACTTACGATTTGAGTATTGCATTTAGTGATACAACTTGGGGCGCTGGAATGGTTAATAACCCTATAGCAATACCACTTCAAGGCAACCGATATTTCTTTTTACATAAGTCTGTAAATGATACAACACTATCTGACGATGTATTTATTTCAATCATTGATATGAACGCCAATGGCGGTATGGGAGAAGTGGTTTCACTCAACAACTGCTTAGCGCGATTTGCCAGCCAAGGGTGCTTGGCGGTTCATAAACATGCCGATGGTATACGGTGGTGGATAATCAGCCGCATAGTAAACAGTAATAAATATCGCAAGTGGTTACTGATGCAAGATGGAAGTATTGCTGAACAGGATACGCAGGCGATAGGTATTGTATATAACCTGCCTGACTACTTCAGTCAATCCGTTTTTAATGAAACAGGAAACATAATTGTAACGGGGTCAAACCCCGAGCCGCCCACAGTTTTCGGTTTCGACCGCTGCACAGGTTTGCTATCATTAATTGACACTATACGAAACCCTGCCGATACTTTGTTTAACCGGATGGTGGGGGCACAGTTTTCCCCCTCGGGCAGGTATTTCTATATCAGCAGGTTTAACTACATAGATCAATACGATCTGCTCACCACGAAAATTGATAGCAGCAGAGTTAGAATAGCAGATGCTAGCAAAAACATATTTTTTGGTGATAACAAATTTCAAAAAATGCAGTTAGCGCCCAATGGTAAAATTTACATTCAAGGGTATGGCTCACCGATTCCGCTTAGTGTTATTAAAAAACCCGATAGCCTTGGAATAGCATGTCAAATTGATACTTTCTCAATTCCTTTCCCTGATAGTGAAATTTGGTTTGGCATGCCCACCTACCCCCACTACCGCACCCCTGCGGCAGAGGTTTACCAGGCTGATGCAGGCAATAGCCGCGAGGTATGCGATAGCCTCATAGCCGCCAATGGCGTAACCCTCGGCACTCCGCACGTAGCCGGTGTAAGCTACCAGTGGAGTAGCCCTCAAAACGCCACCATCAACAGCACACAACCGCAGCTAAATGTGCAGCCCACCACCACTACTACTTACATACTGCATATACAAGACACTGCAAACACCTACTACTCCTGCACCGAGCGGTGGGATACGGTAACTATAACAGTGGTGCAGAGTTGCATAAGTGGTGTGGGCAGTTCTCCCTTCGGGGGTCAGGGGGCCGGGGGGCATGTGAGGCTGTATCCAAATCCTGCATCAGACATACTAACCATAGATACCGAACACCCCGGCACACTCACCATCACCAATACACTGGGGCAAACGGTTCTGCAATCAGAAATCGTTGATCGTTACTCGCAAATTGTTAGTTCGTGGCCTTCGGGCATGTATCACTATTCGTTTACCTTTACCAACACTAAAACCGCTCAGCATGGCAAAATCGTTAAGCAATAGTTCGGTGTCTTCATTCACCTCTGTGTATTCGGTGATGCAGACAACAGCCCCCTCGCCAATACCCTGTTTATGTTTTGGGCTGCCAAACGTCCTTAACTTTCGCGCTCAAACCCAAACTCGTCCATTACATCGCCCAGTTCGCGGTTCAGTAGCTCCTTAGAAAGACCAAATGCCTCGAGCGAATATTCGTGGGTGCTTTTGTAGTGGCTGTTGCGGGCCTGTTCGCGGCTCAGCTTCTCCAGAAATTTGGCGGAGGGCGTCCAGTTAAAGTGCTGATAAATGGTCTGCACGGTTTGCTGCGGGTCGGTCAGCAAATCGTCATATTTCACCACGGCCAACTGTGCAGCAGGAATCGTTCTTCGCAGTTCTTTGGCGTATTGGTAAAAATCGATGCCGTATTGCGCCCAGGCCATGCGCGGAGGCGCGTGGCCCGCCATTTTGGGGCTGTAAAGGATAGTAAACATGCTGGCCATGCTGGGCACAGCATCGTAGGGGTGGCGGGCAATGTAGATGACCTTGGCATCGGGAAAGCGCTGCAGCAGCGTTTTAAACCGCGCGGTACTAAATACATTTTTGGCCAGATAGGTTTTGTTTTTTCCGGCCCTGAACACAAATCTTTTAATGCTGCTTTCATAAAAATCCATCACCTGCCTGCGCACCGATTCAGGCTCGCGGTCCAGAAACTTGGTGTCGTGATGCAGATGAAAAAACGGGAAGGGAATGTAAATGCCACCACTCATCAGCATTTGGGCAAACACGAGTTCGTCTTCCTCGGCTTTATTAAAGCCCATAGGATGAATGTCGTCCCAGCCGCCCCAAAAAAGAGTATCTAACCGGGCAATGAGCCTGCGGATGAGGCCGCGAAGCAGGTGCGTATCTACCCAGCGGCATACATTGTAAAACTGCACAAAAGAAGCAGCCATAAAAAACGTGTGCGCGTTTTTGGTATACACAAACTGCTCCTCGTCCAGCGCAATCAGTCTATGCAGGTAAGTAGTTCCGCTACGCGGATTGGCAATAATAAAAACGGGCTGCCGCAGGGGCGTGGTTCTGTAGCCGCGGTGAAATACCTCGTCCAGCGCCCGAAAAAACAAAGACACTACCTGATGCAGCAAAAACAAAGGGAAAAACAACAGGCCAAGGAACCATACCCGCAGCGAAAATTGACGGCAGATGGCCACCACGATGCGAAACAACACCCGATAGCGCATATAATAAAAAGACGCACTGAAATACTTCATAAAAAGGGAGGCGCAAAAGAATGTGATTAACGATTAAAATCAAGATTATTTTCTTTGACCGACCAATTGACCCACCAAGCGTTTAAAAACCATGACCAACCGCCAGCTCTTTTTGTCGCACGTAGCTCAAACCAGCACCGCCCCCTTATTGCTGGAGATAGAGCGGGCCGAGGGCATGTATATGTACGATGCCGCGGGCAAAAGATACCTGGACCTGATATCGGGCATATCGGTGAGCAATCTGGGGCATTCGCACCCGGCTGTGGTGGAAGCGGTAAAAAATCAGGCCGAAAAATACATGCACCTGATGGTGTATGGCGAATTAGTGGAAAGCCCGCAAGTAAAATTTGCCAAACAAATAACCGACCTGCTGCCCGCCTCGCTCCACAATGTGTACTTTACCAATAGCGGAGCCGAAGCTACCGAAGGCGCCATGAAACTGGCCAAGCGCATTACCGGACGCAGTCGCTTTATCTCTTTCCAAAACAGCTACCATGGCAGCACCCAGGGCGCACTCAGCCTGATGGGTGATGAATATTTTAAACAAAAGTTCAGACCCCTGCTGCCCGACACGCTTCAGCTGCCCTACAACCGGGCCAGCGAACTGGACAAAATCACCTGCCGCACTGCGGCTGTTTTTATAGAGCCGGTGCAGGCCGAAAGCGGCATCACGGTTCCCGAGCGGGCGTTTATGCAGGCACTGCGGCAACGCTGCACCGACACGGGCACCCTGCTGGTGCTAGATGAAGCGCAAACCGGACTGGGCCGCACCGGAAAAATGTTTGCCTTCGAGCATTTTGATATCGTGCCCGATATTCTGTTGCTGGCCAAAGCACTGGGGGGCGGCATGCCGCTGGGGGCATTTATAGCTTCCAGAGATAGAATGGCTACCCTTTCCGATAATCCGGTGCTGGGGCACATTACCACCTTTGGGGGGCACCCGGTAAGTTGTGCTGCCGGGTTGGCCGCCTTGCAGGTAACCCTGCGCGAAAACATCGTGGAGGCCGTGGAAGCCAAGAGCCGGTTATTCCGGCAGTGGCTGGTGCACCCGGCTATTCGCTCGGTGCGCAGCCAGGGCTTAATGCTTAGCCTGCAGTTCGATAGCTATGAACAAAACAAACAGATTATTGACCGCTGCATTTCGCGCGGATTACTCACCGATTGGTTTTTATTTGCCCCGCACTGTTTGCGCATTGCTCCTCCGCTGCTCATCAGCGAAGAAGAAATTAAAACAGCGTGCGATATTATTCTCCAAAGTATAGATGCATCGGGTTCATGAAGTTTAGCGAAGTAATAGGCCAAAGCGAAATAAAACAGAAGTTGACCGCCATGGTGCAGTCGGGCAAAATACCGCATGCACTGCTGTTGATGGGCCCCGAGGGCAATGGCAATCTGGCGCTGGCACTGGCACTGGCCCAATACCTGCAGTGCGAACACAAAACCCCGACCGATGCCTGCGGCACCTGCCCCTCTTGCCTGCGCAATCAAAAGTTTATTCACCCCGATGTGCATTTTACCTTTCCGGTGGTAAAGCGGGAAGACAAGAAGGGGCCGGCCGTAAGTGCCGATTATATCAGCGAATGGCGTAGCGCGCTGGAATCGAATGTATACATGAGCTACAACGATTGGCTGCAAAGCATCGTGGCGGAGAATAAACAGGGCAATATCACTGCCGATGAATGCCGGCAGATCATTCATCAGTTGTCGCTGAAAACGTATGAAAACAGTTACAAGGTTCAGATAATCTGGCTGGCCGAATATCTGGGGCACGAGGGCAACATCCTGCTCAAAGTGCTGGAAGAACCACCACCCGACACGGTTTTTATATTGGTGGTAGAAAATTCGGAACTGGTGCTGCATACCATTTTGTCGCGCACGCAAATCATTAAAACAGCCCCCATAGCCGATGCCGATGTGCAGGAAGGTTTGCTATCGCGCTTTGAGCTGGACGAAGGTTCGGCCCGCAGAATAGCCCGCATAGCCGATGGCAATATGAATGCAGCCCTTGATATGATGGCAGGCGAAGAAGGCACCAACGACAAACGGCTGCATCAATGGCTGGTGTGCTGTTTTAATTTGAAAATGAAGCCAACATCTGCCAATACCAAAAACCTGCTGGACTGGATAGAGGAAACCGCCAAAACCGGTCGCGAAAACCAAAAGATATTTTTAAAGTATGCGATGTTTTTTTTGCGCGAATGCAGCTTGCTGTCGCATACCGGGCACAGCCAAAAGCTGGAAGGCGAAGAGTTGAAATTTGCCACCGGTTTATCGGGCCGGCTGCAGCCGGATAGTTACGAGGCGCTGCTGAAAATACTCAGTCGTATGCATTACTACATTGAGCGCAATGCCAACCCCAAAATTCTGTTTATGAGCAACTCTATCCGCATAGGCGGTGTGTTTGCCGGTGAAGCAGCAGAGATAGAATAAGCTTCTCCATTGCCAATTAATTTTAGATTCGTCCTCTTCTTAATCATACAAGTGAACTACATATATGGAACAGGTTTTTGAAAAGGTGGAAAAAAAAGTGCCCGGTTGCAGTAGTGGCGGCTGCAGCACCGGTGGCTGCAATCGCATGAATGTGATGGACTGGTTTGCCGATATGCCCATCTCATTTAACGAGAACTTCAACATTGCCGAAATCAGTTTTAAAAACGGCTCGCGCAAGGGTTTTTACCGCTTCAGTTCCGGCATGGATTTGCATAAGGGCCAACTGGTGGTGGTGGAAGCCGCTCAGGGCCACGACATTGGCGAAGTGAGCTTAAAAGGCGAATTGGTAAAAGCGCAAATGAAAAAGCGCAAGATTACCGAGCGGGATGATACCATCCGCAACGTGCTGCGCACGGCCACCGAACAAGACGAGCAAACACTGAAAGCCATCCGCGCCAAAGAAAACGAAACGCTGGTGCGCGCCCGGGCGATTGCGCGCTCACAAAATCTGGAAATGAAAATCGGGGATATCGAGTTTCAGGGAGACGATAAGAAGGTGACCATTTTTTACACCGCTGAAGGACGCGTAGACTTTCGCGAACTGGTAAAGGTGTATGCCAAAGAGTTTAAAGTAAAAATTGAGATGCGCCAGATAGGGGCCCGGCAGGAGGCCGCCCGCATTGGCGGCATTGGCTCGTGCGGGCGCGAACTGTGCTGCTCTACCTGGCTCAACGATTTTAAATCAGTAACCACACAGGCGGTGCGGTATCAAAACCTGGCTATCAATACCGACAAACTGAGCGGACAGTGCGGACGCCTCAAATGCTGCCTCAACTATGAGTTGGATACTTACAACGATGCCCTGAAGGCTTTTCCGAGAGGAGCCGATAAAATTGAAACCGAAGAAGGGGTGGCTTTTTTGAAAAAAACCGAGATTTTGAAAAAGCAAATGGTGTATGAATATGCCGAGCAGCGCGGCAACTTTATTAAACTGAGCATAGAGGATGTGAAAGAAATGCTGTGGATGAATAAAAACGGCAACAAACCCAAGAGCCTGCTCGACTTTGCCATTGTGGAAGCCGTAAAGGTGGATGAAAGCAAACACGAAGACCTGGTGGGGCAGGTATCCCTGAACACGCTGGAAGAGAAGGAGAGAAAAAGAAGAAGAGACAACCGCCACAAGCACAAGGGGCCCTCATCTGGCGGAGGCAAAGGGCAAGGGCAGCAACAGAAGCCGCAAAACAAAAACCCGCAAAATCGTCCGCCCCAGCACAAGCATCAGGGAAACAAAGGGCAACAGCGTCCGCCAAAAAATAATCCGTAAACATCGCTTTGCTCATGTTCCTGTTACCCAACCGTTTTTTATGGAGCCTGGCCACTGTGGTGCTGCTGCTGTCGTCCTGCGACAAAAGCCGGGTTATGGAAGAAAACCAAGACGTGCAGGATTACCAGTGGAACTATAGCGACACAAAAGTGTTTGCCGCAGAGATTCAGGATACCACCACCCAATACAACATTTATGTGAACCTGCGCCATGCTTTTCAGTTTGAATGGCGCAACCTGTGGGTAAACATAGAAACCACGTTCCCCAATGGCAAAGTGTACGAAAGGCGGGTGAATCTATTATTGAGCGAGCCCGATGGCCATTGGTATGGCGATTGCCTGGGCGATAACTGCGACCTGCAAGTATCTATCCAGCAAAACGCATTCTTTCCGCTCACCGGCAAATATACTTTCAAGATTACGCAGGATATGCGCGTAAATCCATTGCCCTACATCAAGAGCGTGGGTATGCGGGTGGAGCAGGCAACTAAGTGATTTTTTGTATGCGACTAAGGCACTTTTTATATGCTATGCCGCAGGAGCATTGCTTCGTGATATTTCTTTTTTGCTTTTGGATCTTCTGCGAGGGACCCCACAAACAGCTAAAGAATACCTTCTGTCATTTACATACAGGCCTTAGGCCTCACCTGCTTAAGGTGTTTAGTTGGGATAAGAACAGCCACCTGTACGTAAAACCAAAACTTGCCTTTGCCAAAAACTAAGTTTACTTTCAGCGTAATTAAAAACTATGCTTATGCGCTGCCTGTTACTTTACTCCTTGCTTCTAATTGGTGGTTATTGCGTAGCACAAAACTTAGTGCCTAACCCGAGTTTTGAAGACACCGTAAGCTGCCCCGATGGGGGCG
>CAYQRR010000117.1:0-7487 GCA_964419635.1 uncultured Chitinophaga sp.
AACCCGTCCCGGTGGATGGTGCAATGCACCCTGCAACGGGAGCTTAACAGCTAGGCGGATTCATACGCATTACATTTTATGTTTTACAAAACGTAGACATTTAATACATGCATGCTTTTGTTATATAGACGTAAACAGAACGCTATTGCACACATTTTTATTGTCATTGTATTGTCATAAAATGTTAATGGGGGGGGTAGATAGTGTGTAGTAATGATGCTACTAAACAAAGGTAGGTGTGACACCACCTGTAAGGAACGTTCAAGCTTGCTTGAAACTTTTAGGTAGGAGGAGCGGAACCTTTTTATTTGTTAGCCAGCTAAAACGAATTCATTGCCACAAAGGCTCAGAATCCCAATTGGGTTTCATTCCAAGTGCCTTAAGGTCAATGTTCGGATACCTACTTAACAAGTCTTTTAGCTTCAGTGTAAAATGATTCTCTTGATGCACATAATTAAGCAGATACTTCATACAGCATAAATGGACACATAACATGTAATGTTCGCTCGCTGCCGGTACATCTTTAAGCCAAGTGCCCGGTGGCTTGGGCATCAACTTCGGTCTTCCCGGTAAGTTTTTATTCCATAGCCTCCCATGATGGGCACAAATATTTCTTATTTGGGTGATGCTCTGTAACCAGCTCGGCAAAAAAGTATGATTCACAGTACCCAATTCAGCCGCGATAGTATCTTTAGATTTTACGCTCGGCAACAGATTACCGTATAGCTTGGAGATATTTCCCAAACTTGCCACCTCCAGTGTTTTCCATGCCGGTGGTCTTCGGTTATCGGTATGATACTTTTTATAATGCTCCTTGATAAAAACCTCTTTCGTCTGCTTCAGCTCGCGATCTATGGCTAATAGTGTTTCGGTATGTTCTACGGCATTTTTAAAATTAGCAGAGTCTTCAAACCACCACGGGCTAATCTCGTGCGATAAATGGTAAACTATCTTGGCCCTGAAGCCAATCTCTATCCGCTCAATAACATCAAAAAGCAATATCCGCAACTCGCGGTCAAAATTGTAAATGGCTACAACATTCTCAAATGTGCTCTTTGGCTTAAAAGTATGCTGCATTTTATCCGCTTGCATCGGCCACCAGTATCCGGCAAGGCGGTAATAGCTTATGTTAGTTAGCAATAAGGCAGCCTGTACTTCATCGGCAATGATCAATCCCCTCCCTTTCAGTTTGGCAATCTGCTGTTGTATATCAGTGCTGGGCTTGGTGTATTTCACAACTTAAATATAAGAACCAAATTTTTCACTTGTAACGGATCTCCTATAAAAGCAAAAGACACGCCCTGGGACGCTGTTCTTATGGGTAGCGTGGCGTGTACTGTTGTCGCAATTATAAGAACTATTTTCATTTATGATACACTATACCAATTCCTTCAAAAATAAAACTCCTTTTCCCCCAATATTCGCAACAAATCTTCTTGTGTGCCTCGTTGAGAGCCAGGTAGGTGTGACACCTACCTGTAAGGAAGGAATGATGTGTGATAATAACGCAGAGTCCCCGCTCAGCTCGTGGCTTACCTTCGGGAGACTCTTCGAAGGGGAATGTGTGATAAGGGTTTGGGTAAACCTTTATTCGCAGGGCTTCTTCTTTTACAATTTGCGGTTCACTTTCAGGTTGTGCCCTACGCGCTTCGGGTTCGGCATCCGGCAATTGCGCTTCGGTAAAGTAGTTTTTGTTATACACATTCATAAAATTTCTTGCCATTTGTGTGCCGTTCAAAAACTCATTTTGTTGGCTAGCAAAGCTGTCTAAAGCAGCAAGGGTAGTACTGTCTGTATTGCTAAAATCCCCTGCCCGTAAAATGGTGTCGCTTTGTGTATTATACCAACTTACATAAAAACTCAACAGCGTATCTACGCTATTCAGTTGTAGCATAAATATGTAAGCAGCTATTTTCATTCCACCATCATTTTCCCTCTCGCTGTCTTTTCTCCTTTGGTAGCTACCACCACATACATCCCCTTACTCCAATCACTCACATCCACCTGCCACTTTTCACTTGCCACTCGCCACTCCTTCACCATTCTTCCATGCACGTCATACACCTTCACTTCCCCTCCAATCATTTCACTACTCACTTCCATTTGCACACTGCCACTTGCCGGGTTCGGGTAAACCTGTATCTTTCTGTGGTCTGTCGTCTGTGGTCTGTCGTCTATTCCTAAAATGCAATTCTCCACCACACACCCGTTGCTATCTACGCGTAATATCCACCCTTGTTGTATAGGCGTAATGCCTACATTGGTTGTAAATCTTAGCTCTCCGCAGGCAAGTAAATCTCCGTTAGGTAATATGTCTATATCATACAAGTAACTATGTGTGCCAAACCTTTCATAAGCAATGTAAGTTCTGTCCCATAATATGGTTCCATCTGTATCTAACTTCATTATCCATCCAAACCTGTAGGCGGAATCATTTCCCGAAATGGGCTTAGTGCCGCATACTATGTATTTACCATCCGGTAAAATTTCTACATCATACATACCACACTCTTGCGAGGCATCTCCGGTATCTATCTCCCATTCTTTGTTGTAATGCTTATCTAACTTTAAAATGGAAGCATTATACGCCTGAAACCCGCTTACATCATACGCCAAATGCTGCCTTACTATTATCCAGCCGCTATCGGCTGTTTGCTGCATACCGTAAGGCCATAAATTCTTTGTATCGCTATCTATCCACTGGTTTACATAGTTGCCCATGCTGTCTATTTCTATCAGCCATGTTCTGCACCAAAATGCAGAACTACTACTGCTTTTGTGAGTAACAGCCCCTACCATAAAATTACCGTTCAGCATCGGGCGTATAAGCCAAGGGTATTCAGTGTAGCTAAGGTCGTATGTTTTCTTATTCAAAACATTACCTGCTGTATCTGTTCTGATTATTATAACCGCGGAATTTAAGTTTTGGAAAGCCACATTGATGGCTACAAGATACCCCTCTCCGGGCAGTTCTAACACATCCTGCGAATGAAAGAGTTCTAATGTGGTATCAGTAAATTCTTTCTTAAAAAGAATATTTCCACTTGTGTCAAATTTGGCAATGAACACTTTCCCAAGTGTGTCTATCATTTCACCACATACTATAAAACTACCATCGGCTGTCTTGTGTAACGAGTTTCGATAAAATTGGTAGGAATACGGTAATGTATCTATAATCCCGTTTATGTAACCCAAATTTCCATTCCCATTTACTTTCACAAAAGCTGCTTTTAAATAGTATGGCGAATCAATAGCGGAAGTCAGTCCTGCTATGTAAAAATCTCCCCCTTTTTCCTCTACAGCGCTAAAACGCATTCGAGGTCGGTTATCATAGTATAACTCACTATAGTGTTGTGCATCTATCTGGTTAAAACACAAAACAGATAGCAGGGTTAAGATTAACCCTGCTATCTGTTTTGTGTTTACCATTACCCCTACCATCTTAGAACACTTATTTTGCCATTCTCTGCCTTTTCACCCAACGCATTAACACGCCACAGGTAAATGCCGCTGTTCCAGTTCTTCGTTTCAAAAATCAACTGACTTACTCCGGCTACTTTCTTGATTTCCACAGCCCTGCCGTAAGCATCGTAAATCTCAACTGTAACATCTCCATTACCACCGGTAATTTCAAAAATGAAGTAATCTTTAGCGGGGTTCGGATAAACTTTTACCTCTAAAAGATTCTCCTTTTCTTCTCGCAATTGGTTTTCAGGTTGTGCCCTTCGCGCTTCAGGTTCAGCATCCGGTAGCTGTGCTTCGGTAAAGTAATTTCTGCCATACACATTCATAAAGTTTCTTGCCATTTGCGTGCCGTTCAAAAACTCATTTTGTTGGCTGGCAAAGCTGTCTAAGGCGGCAAGGGTTGTGCTGTCTATATTGCTAAAATCGCCTGCCCGCAAATTGGTGTCGCTTTGTGTATTATACCAACTTACATAAAAACTCAACAGCGTATCTACGCTACTCAGTTGTAAGCTGTCCTCGCGGCTCAGTGTAAAGTTGTTTTTTATAGCTCTTAACTTAACAAGCGCGGTATCGGGGGCATCGGTTTCCATATAAGTTAATGCCTTATACATGCTCGCGTTGGGGCTTTGCAAACTATCTAACCAGTTGCGCAATGCGGTATGGTCTATACTGTCCTCGTTCAGCGCAATGCGGCTCAGCATTTCGTAGGCAGCAGCATGGCAGGCGGCTGTGTGCCTTACTATACTGTCCTCTAAATAAGTGCGGGCGGTCAGAGTGCCTTTATGGGCTAAGGCGCTGTCTATCCACGCCTGCGGCATGGCGGGGTTTCTGCGTTGCAGGTGCTCCACCAATGCCTGTGTTTGTATGGCATCGGGGTTGGCAAGCAATACTTGCATCATACTGTAATTGGGTATAGAGGTTTCTTTTTGCGAGGCGCTTTCTAATAACTCTACACTCAGCCAGGGCGATAAGGCTAACAAAGTATCTAATACCGCAGTGCTGTCGGCTGCGCTGCTGTAAGTATTTAAGTAAGCAAGCATAGACGTGGTATTGCCCCCGTCTGTCAGCGCAGTTAGCGCAGCCTTTTCAGTTTGCAGCAGCGCATTATTGCTGCTGTATTGGCTGCTTAGTGCTCCGATAGTGGCAGCAGCTAAAAAGTGATTAAAATTATTCGTGCCATTGTTAGTGGTTGACGGGCAGCCTCCGGGGCTATTTGTTGATATTGGTGTGACATCGGGACTTACATCAATCGGCTGCTCATCTGTTCCCGTTAAATACCAAAAGTAGTTATTGGAGTTGGTAGATTGATTAAAGAAACTACCATCCTGTTCGGGTATATCCGTAAAAGTATTTCCTGTAGCTTTGTTTAAGTTGCCCTGATTTTGTTGCACTCCCGTAGCCCCGTTATTCGGGTCGTTCCATATTGGCGCAGTTACGCATATATCAAACCCATTATCGGCTTGCTGGTTGCACAGGTATTCTAAGCCGGCAAAAGGTGCTTTAAAAATGTTCCTATTCTGCCTGTTCGCTAAGTTGGCATAAGCTAATTCATTGAAGCTGTTGTTGCGGATGGCATTGTAGTTACCGCCCGTGCCATCGGCACGTATGCCTATGGTAAGCTCCACAGCCGGGGTGCCGCCATCTATGGCGGGGCTTATAGCGTTGCCTTCTACCGTAAAGCCCGTGCACTGCCGCAGTATTATGCCTTCATCCAGCAGGGCTTTATTAAAGTCTGTAATATCGGTAATGGTAGCGGTGTTGCCCACGGCAATGTTGTTGCCGCTAAAGTTAGCAAAGTTTACCCCCTCGTTTCGTATGGCGCGCAGGCAGTGGTCAAAGTCGGTATGTTTTACCGAGCAGGCCTGCGGGTTCAGCAACCGGCCGGTGCTTATGCCATGCCTTAAGTTAACAAACCGGCTTTCGCGCAGGTCGGTGCAGGTGCTGCCGCTGTAAGCAGCGCAAAAGTCATCTACTCTAAAGCTTGCATCAGTAGCCATTATCCCGTTGCCTAACTCGTAATCGTAGGTTAAGCCGTTGCGGGTGTTTTCAAACTTGCAGCCCCAAAAGCGCACACCCCGCACACCAAACAGCAGCGCATGAGTTCGTGGGTTAGGGTCGCTACTAAGCAAAGCATCTGTCGTTGTAAAGTGGCAGTCCAAAAATCGGCTGTTGTTGTTGGCATTTTGCCACCGGTAAGGCGGCATCACCACATCATAGCGGTTATTGGCAAACGTGCTGCTGGTTGCCTGCACTATACCACCTCTAAAGGCCGTGGCAGCAGAACTTAAATTCACCGCCACCTCCGCATGCTCAATCGTAGCATTATTCAAAAACACCGCCCCCTGGTGGTAAGTGCCGCTGCTGCCGCTGCCACTTATCGCCTGCTGACTCTGGTTGGGGTTGCCTTGCACAGTTATGCCTTCCCACATAAATTCTCCGCACGAATGTAAATGACTGTTTTCGATAACTAAACTCGCGCCCGGTTGCAATATTATCTGAGCGTCTTTACCCATTGCAACATTAGGGCAATTTGAGATTGTAAAATGGTTATCGATTATCAAGGTGCCGTTGATGGCTACCTTGTTACTGTTATTTAGAAACCAGGTAGGATTTATATCAGACGCCAAAGTTGGATTGGGGTGCTTATAAAGTGTGTATGTATTGTCGGTGCTGCCTATCTTTTCACCTGTACAGCAGTTCCCAACCCAAACTATAAACTCTGTTAAGTGCTCTCCATTTGCAAAACATGGTGAAGTCTCCGTAAACGTAATTGTTGTAAACCCGTTAAAATTAGCTACCGGTATATCAGTAGAACCGAAATCTACCACCCAGCCCTGATAACTATTGTCATCGCTAAGGAAAATATCATCATTGAACGCTGTTACCCCATCTGTTACAAATACGTTTAGTTTTTGTAGTTGTCCAGCCCATGGAGGATCGTTGCATGGTAAAAATCCTACGCCTCTAAAGTCAGACGTAAAAACAAAGTTAGGGCAATTTTCACCAGCTAAATTTTCAGTCTGTAAAAGCTTAAATTCAGCAGGCTTACCATTAAATATACCAATACGGTAGGTGAATATGGTAGTCACAAGTCCATTTGTTGTTTGTACAAGTTGAACCATTCTTACTTGATGGCTTCCAATAACACTAGGCTGCAAAATCCAGTCAACATTACCATTGGTAATAAAGTCTTGGTTAGTAAACTCGGCAAATGCTTCTAACAAGTTTACTGGCCCTGCCCCTAGATTACTCGTATTCACATATTCCCATCTAAAAGTGGCTGTAGTTCCTATAGGCAGTGGGCTTCCATTAAATTTTATCTTCAATGTCTCTCCCAAACAAGCATGCGCCCAATGGCTGTTGAGTTGTATGTCATTATCATCAAAAACCTCTATCAACTGCAATTGAGGACACTCATCCAATTCTCCTTCGGTTGGTTCAATTTGATTTGCATCTGTGGTTTCTAACAAAACACTCCTACTCATCCCAATTTTTCCACTTCCACTATCCTTTCTCCTGAACCAAACAACCTCACTTGTATCTGAATGGTACTTTCGTTGCAAAACTACAGGTGTAAATGCAGTTTGGCTATTAGAAAATATAGAATCAATACTCCATTCTACCTGATCGTAACAAATGTTTTCTCCAATTTTGAGGTAAAAAACTGTGCTATCCGTATTTTGGGCAACCATAACTGATGGTATTGCAAGTCCCCCATTCACTCTCCCCGTCATCCACACACTACCGCTCACACACCCTGTAGCACTGTTACGGCTGCGTATCCATATCGTATCAGTAGCACCAACATTCACAGTTTTATTAATACTACCACCGCTACCAATTATAGTGCTGCCTGTAAACGCGCTATTGCTTGCCCATTCTATCTGATTACCACCACTTCCCGCATACACGCTATCCCAAACAAATGCATAGGCAGTGTCGCTGCAAACAGTTTGTGAAGATGGGGCTGTAGGGGCTTGCGGCACCGCCACCCTCGTTATCCTCCTACTAGCCCACGCAGC
>CAYQRR010000118.1:0-5660 GCA_964419635.1 uncultured Chitinophaga sp.
GGAAAGCGATAACCGAGTTCAAAATCGGGGCAACTGAGTTCCGGAAAGCGATAACCGAGTTCAAAATCGGGGCAACTGAGTTCCGGAAAGCGATAACTGAGTTCAAAATCGGGGCAACTGAGTTCCGGAAAGCGATAACTGAGTTCGGAATTGGAGCAACTGAGTTCCGGAAAGCGATAACTGAGTTCAGAATCGAGGCAACTGAGTTCCGGAAAGCGATAACCGAGTTCAGAATTGGGGCAACCGAGTTCCGGAAAGCGATAACCGAGTTCAGAATTGGAGGAGGCCTTTAAGTGTCTATACGGTGGTACACAGTTGGTGTTCCCGCCCACCGGAACAGTATCGGCAAGTGAAGACATCTGCCGAAAAAAAATGGTCGGGCGGCTTTAGCCGCCCATTTAGTGGGCAATCTTCCGCTTATCCTGCCCCCGCCTTTGGCTTTAACCAAAGAAAACAGGCCCGCTTGCTCAATAAAAACCTACAAACACACACTTTCTGTGAACAACTAAACGTTCTATGGTGAACGATTAACGCGTGCTTGTCCGCATCTTAGTATCAGATTTTACAGACATGGAAGACACCCAACACACATCCGGCAAAAAACCGGCCGGGGAAGCGGTTTTTGCCGAGCCCAAAAACGAAAAACCGCTGCGCGAAAAGAAGCCCGCCAGCCGTAAGGCAAAAGAAAAAACCGACTACACCGCCATCGAAGAAGCCAACCTGCTAACGGACGGTCGATTGTCTAAAATTGGTGGGCTATCGCTGATGTTGCTGGCCTTTATGCTGCTGATAGCTTTTACCTCTTATCTGTTTACCCTGGCCGAGGACCAAAGCGAAATACTGAACCAGGGCACAGCCGCGCTGGGCAATCCGGAGGTAAAAAATGCGTTGGGCAGCCTCGGGGCTTATCTGGCGCATGGATTCATTCATGGTTTGTTTGGGCTTTCGTCCTATCTGTTTGTGCCGGTGCTGGGGGCGATTGGGTTTAACCTGCTGGTGCAAAAAAACGTGTTCGCCATTCTGCGCTTATCGGTCTACAGTTTTTTTGGCCTTATCTGGATGTCGGCCACACTGGCATTTGTCAATTCTCTGGTGCAGCCCGACAGTATTTTACCTTGGGGTGGCGCGTTCGGCAATTACCTCACGGGCCCGGCCGGAGAATTGACCCGGCTGGTGCAGGTCATCGGGGTGGCGGCCCTGCTCAGCGTATCGGCTTTAATCTTTGCGGTGGTGGTCTATAACATCAATTTCGGGTTTCTGCTGTCGCTTTTCGCCAAAAAAGAAGTGGTTGCTCCAATAGCTACGGCCCCTACCACTGCGGTGGTAAGCGAATACAAAGACACCGATGAAAACATTTTTGCCAAAGATAATCTACTGGAACCCCTCACCACTACACCTGCGCCCCCGGTGGAACTGGATCTGACACCCGCCAGCGAGGAAGAGGAGGAAGAAGAGCCTATGGAATTGATAAGCACCCAAGAGGAGGACAGTGCTTCAGATACGGAACTGGAACTGGAGGTAGCCGAAGTAGTAGAAGAAAGCACCGCCAGTCCTGTTTTAGGCAAAATGGGAACCACCTTTGACCCCACACTGGATTTATCAAACTATCAGTTCCCCTCACTGGACCTGCTGGAAGAACACGGCAGCGATAAGGTGAAAATTGACTCGGAGGAGCTGGAGCGCAACAAGAACCAGATCATCAGCACGCTCAATAATTATCAAATTGAAATATCAAAGATAAAAGCCACCATCGGCCCCACCGTAACGCTCTACGAAATAGTGCCGGCCCCGGGGGTGCGTATTTCCAAAATCAAAAACCTGGAAGACGACATCGCGCTGAGTCTGGCCGCCCTCGGCATCCGCATTATTGCCCCTATACCCGGCAAAGGAACCATTGGTATAGAGGTGCCCAATGCGCACAAGGAAGTAGTGAGCATGCGTTCCTTGCTGGCTTCCGAAAAATTCCAGAATACCGCAGCCGAGCTGCCTATCTGCCTGGGCAAAAGCATCAGCAACGAAATCTTTGTGGGCGACTTGGCCAAGATGCCGCACTTGCTCATGGCGGGTGCCACCGGCCAGGGAAAATCGGTGGGCATTAACTCCATACTCGTATCGCTGTTGTATAAAAAACATCCTTCGCAGCTCAAATTTGTGCTGGTAGACCCCAAAAAGGTAGAGCTGAGTTTATACGAAACCTTAGAAAAACATTTCCTGGCCAAATTACCGGGCGAGGAAGATGCCATTATCACCGATACCAAAAAAGTGGTAACCACCCTCAACGCGCTATGCCTGGAGATGGATGACCGCTATAATCTGTTGAAAAAAGCATCGTGCCGAAACCTGAAAGAATACAACCACAAGTTTTTAAACCGTCAGCTGAACCCGCAGAACGGGCACAAATTTTTGCCCTACATCGTGCTGGTGGTGGATGAATTTGCCGACCTGATTATGACAGCCGGCAAAGAAGTGGAAATGCCCATTGCCCGCCTGGCCCAGTTAGCGCGGGCTATTGGTATTCACCTGATATTGGCTACACAGCGGCCCTCGGTGAATATTATTACCGGAACCATTAAAGCCAATTTCCCGGCTCGTATTGCTTTTAAAACCACCTCTAAAATTGACTCGCGCACTATCCTGGACCAGGGTGGTTCAGAGCAATTGATAGGCCGGGGCGATATGCTGCTGTCGATGGGCAGCGATATGATTCGCCTGCAATGCGGCTTTGTGGATACGCCCGAAGTGGAAAAGGTACGCGACTTTATCAGCGGACAACAGGGCTATGCCACCGCCTTTGAATTGCCGGAATATGTGGACCCGAAAGAAAAAGACAACGGCAGTGACGATTTCTTTATTGAAGGCGAGCGCGATGATTTGTTTGAAGATGCCGCCCGGGTGATTGTGCAAAATCAAATGGGCTCCACTTCACTCATTCAGCGCAGATTAAAATTGGGCTACAACCGGGCAGGGCGCCTTATGGACCAGTTGCAGGAAGCCGGGGTAGTGGGCGATAATTTGGGAACCAAATCGCGTGAGGTAAAATTTAAAACGGAACTGGAATTGGAACAGTATTTGCAAAAGCTGAGAGAGAAAACGAACTAAACCTGATACCACCCCATGCGATTGTTACTCTCCCTGCTGTTAACCTTTTTGGTTTCCATTGCCACCTCCCAAACCGGAAAAAGCATCAACGACCCCGAAGCCGCTGACCTGCTCCATAAAGTGAGCGACAAATACAAGACCTATAAAAATGTATCGGTAGCGTATAAACTGCTTATCCAAAAACCCAGCCTCAAGCCCACCGATGAGGAGCGGAAATTAACCGATACGCTATCCGGCAACGCCTTGCTGGAAGGAGGCAAATTCAATATTCAAATGAACGGGCAACAGACTTTTTGCGATGGCAAAAACATTTGGACCTACATAGCGCACGATAAAGAAGTACAAGTCAATTACTACACCGATGAAAACGACATCTTCTCTCCCACCCGCATTTTTACGGTCTATAAAGACGGGTTTAACTATCAGGTAAAAGAAAAGAAAAGCGTAGGCGGCAAAAACCTGACAGTGGTAGAAATGGTGCCCACCACCAGTGCTTCTTATTTTAAAATAGATATAACCCTCGATGCCTCCACCCTGCAAATTCTGGAGTCCAAAATATATGAGCGAAACGGCACGCGATATATTTACAAACTCAGCAGGCAGTCTTACAACGTAGCCACCACCCCTGACACCTTCACGTTCGACCCCAAAACACATCCGGGGGTAAAAGTGACCGACCTTCGTTAAATCGCTGATGCATCTTCCCGCATTTATTTCGCATCTAACGGGGTAGTCGTTTATATTCACTTCATAATTTTTTAACTGATGAGAAAACATCTACTCTCCGGGCTTTGCCTGTTTACTTTCATATTTCATAGCCATGCACAAAACAACGTGGGGATTGGCACACCCAATCCGGATGCCAGTGCTATTCTGGAATTGCAGGATAACTCCAAAGGGTTGTTGGTTCCTCGTTTAACTTCCACCCAGCGACAGGCAATTACAGCCCCTGCCAATGGTTTGTTGGTTTATGATATTACGGTGAATTGCTTTTACTATTTCAGCAGCGGCACGGGATGGAATTCACTGTGTCAGGTATCCGGACTCACCGGGCCCACCGGCCCGCAAGGTACACCGGGTGTAGCCGGACCTGCCGGTGCCGATGGCAATACGGGGCCGCAAGGGCCACAGGGAATACAAGGCGCAGCCGGTCCGGCAGGACCCACCGGTGATACCGGCCCTGCTGGAGCAAATGGTGCTGCCGGAGCCGCAGGCCCACAAGGCAACACCGGCCCTACCGGAAGCACCGGACCACAAGGCTTGCAAGGCATTCAGGGTGTGCAGGGCATACAAGGTGTAACCGGTGCTACCGGAGATACAGGGCCGCAAGGTATTCAGGGCCCGCAAGGCATACAGGGAATTACAGGAGCCACCGGCCCGCAGGGCATTACCGGACCCAGCGGTGCTACTGGACCTACCAGCCCCAACTGGACCATCACCAATTTTGCTTATAACGCAGATGGCTCGCTAAATCTCACAACGAGTTTGCCGCAAAATCTTAATACCGCTGCCAAAGCATGGTTACTGTCGGGCAATAGTGCCACTACTCCTCCCACCGACTTTATCGGCACCACCGATGCGCAGGATTGGGTTATTAAAACCAATAACACTGAGCGGGCTCGTGTGCTCTCTACCGGCAACGTGGGTATTGGGACTGCCGCCCCGGTTCAAAAAGTGCATATTTCGGGCACTTATAGTGCAGCATCCGTAGGTGCGGGTCAATTGCGCCAAACTAACTTAACAGCAGCCGGTGGCTATGGGGGTGCAGTGGTTAATCCGACCTTTAATATCCAACAACCGACCATTCGTGTAGATGCATTTGGAAACGCTGCCGGTTTTAATCCAGCAGCCACTTACCCTACCAATTCATATCCGCGCTATGTAGGAGTGGATGCCAATGGCGACCTGCATGTGATGCATCCCCGCACAGAGTATTACTACGTAGTGCAAACAGCAGGACGCTTAGCCGTCACCAGCGGAACATTTACCGTAAACCCCAACATGACCCAGACGATTACCGTGCCGGCCGGCCAAACTGCCGAAGTGTATTTAACGGCATCTATCGGTATGTCAAACACAGCGACCACAGCCGGGCTCATCAATGTGGTGGATGTAGCTTACTTTGTTGACAATGTGCTGATGCCATACGGAGGGTTTGCCCGCAAATCGGTGATCAATTCTTCCACCGGTGGCAATGCATTCGAGAATGTTTCTATTGTGGCTATGGCCGTGCTGGGACCAGGAGTTCATACCATTGATTTTCGCTCCAGAAGAAACGGAGGAACAGCCGGAGCCAGCGTAAACATTGGTGGCGATGGTTTTGTGGACGCCACAGCGGGTGCAATGAACTTAATCGTAACTTACAGATAAGTTGATATGAAAAACTATTTGCTTTTAGTATTCGGCTTTGCACCGCTGCTCTTTCAGGCACAAGATGATTCTTCGTTAAAAAAGAATACTCAAATAAAAACAGTGACTGTTACCTCTACAAACTCAACCACGTTACTGCCTTTAACATCGTCTAAGAAGGAATTCGTAACAAAGCCCGTAGTTCAGGAACA
>CAYQRR010000118.1:5670-7484 GCA_964419635.1 uncultured Chitinophaga sp.
GATTGGCATCTTGAATAGCCGAAAGCAAATTTCCCCCGAGCAGTAGCATTTACATCAATTCGCTCAGACGCAGGGATTCTTTGTCGCGAACTCCACGTTCTGTATTTTGCAAAGAACAAAGCTCGGTGTGCGGGTCATGCTCAAAGAAGAGTAAATAATTACCATTAGCAGATTGATCCAGTAAGGATTTCTTCTCGTTGAGAGTCAGTAGCGGGCGGGTATCATATGCCATGACATACGGTAGTGGCAGGTGCGCTTTGCTGGGAAAGAGATCAGCACAATAAACAAGGGTGTAATCTTTATAGGCAATATGTGGCACAAACATACATTCAGTGTGCCCACTCACCGTTTTCATTTGTATGGATGGATGCACATCATAACTATCGGTAGCGGCAAACCGAAGTTGACCGCTTTGCTGAATGGGCAAAATATTGTCGGATAGGAAAGAAGCTTTTTCGCGTGCATTGGGGACCGTGGCCCACTGCCAATGTTGTTCGTGGCTCCAGTAAGTGGCATTGGGAAATGCAGGTATTAGTTTGCCGGAACTGTCTCTCACAATTGCACCACCGCAGTGGTCAAAATGCAAATGCGATAATACAACATCAGTGATATCCGAAGCCGTAAACCCATACTTATTCAGCGACTTTTCGAGCGAGGCATCGCCATGTGGTTCATAATAGCTAAAAAATTTAGCGTCTTGTTTATTACCCAAGCCACAATCAATTAAAATTAATTGCTTACCATCCTCTATCAATAAGCAACGCATAGCCCAAGTGCATAAGTTATTGCTATCGGGTGGGTTTAACTTTTGCCAAATGGTTTTGGGTACTACACCAAACATGGCCCCGCCATCCAGTTTAAAATAACCGGTGTCTATCGTGTATAGTTTCATACGGACTGCTTAATAGCGATAACTTTTAATGCCGCCAGGGCACATTCCACTCCTTTGTTTCCATGCCTGCCTCCGGCCCTATCGAGCGCTTGTTGTTTGTTGTTGGTGGTAAGCAGTCCAAACACAAAAGGCTTACTTCTTTCTAAACTTAGTTTCATGAGCCCATCCGCCACAGCATGGTTGATGTATACATCATGGTCGGTGTCGCCTTTAATCACACAGCCCAGGCAGATAACCGCATCGCAGTCGGCACGGTCGGCATAAAGCGCGGTAATAGGTAGTTCATAAGCCCCGGGCGCATGATAAACTCTGATACGGTCTGCCGACACACCGGCCTGCATGAGCGTATATCGGCAGCCCTCGCTGAGTGATCCGGTAATATCCAGGTGATATTCAGAAACAACAATAGCAACGTTCACGCTACTAAAATCACCTGCGGGTATATCCAGTTTAGATAAATCTGTATTCATTTAAGATGGCTTTACTTGAAATGCATAAATAAAAAAAGCCTCACAAATGCGAGGCTTTCGTTATAGATATGACTTGTATTAGTCGATATTTTTTCCGGTCTTCTTGGAGTACCGAACGGTCTTTCCTTTTTCGTCTTTTCTGCCGATGCGGGTTGGTTTGTTATCGCTTAGCAGTTGCACATTCGAAATGTGAATGCCTCCCGGTGTTTTTACAATACCTCCCTGGGGGTTCTTCGCATTTGGCTTGGTGTGTTTGCTGTTCAAGTTGAGTCCTTCTACCACCACGCGTGATTTTGCGCGATCCACTTCAATGACTCTCCCTTTTTTTCCTTTATCGTCTCCGGTGATTACCAGAACTGTATCGTCTTTTTTAATACCTAATTTCATCTTTATTGTTTTTTCGATTCTTACTTAATCTGATGGGCAATTACAACACTTCAGGCGCTAATGAA
>CAYQRR010000119.1:0-7400 GCA_964419635.1 uncultured Chitinophaga sp.
ATGCCTATCTCTACCACCGAAACATGGGATTACATGCTGGTAGGTGCGATACCTACAATTTAGGAACGTAAGCATCGCTTGCAAAACAATTCTATTCCATTTCCTTGCAATAAATCCAACAATCTTCTGTTATTCTGATATAAAAACAGAAGCTATGCCCATTCATGTTTTAGAAAACTACGTGTCGGTGGAGCAGTATGCCAAGCTTTGCCGCAAGAGCAAACGCGCTATTATGGACCGCATCCGTGGCGGCAGTATTTCGGCCATAAAAGTAGATGGTTATTACGCCATCAATACGGTCGTCAATCCTCCCTTACATACCGTAAACCCACACCACAAGCGTAAGGGTGGCGCACATGCTTCGTACCATGACCTGCGTTGCATTATCTCCTGGTGCAATGGCAAAGGCATCCGCAGCTATCCGTATTTGCGTGCTGTTATCAATGGCCAGCTGGAAGGCTGGCTGATAGGCGAGGAGGTGTTTGCGCGCCTAGGCGACCTGGAAGCGTTCCGTAAAAAATGAACGCAGGGGCCTTCTTCTCTTTCAAAGAGCATCCATTTTAAATTTTAAGCCATCGGAAAATCGTGGAGCGTCATCGTTTGTCACTTGAATACGCTCCACGAGTTTACACCGTCTTCGGTTGACACACAGATACGTTAGACGAGTGTGCAGCGTAACTATGTGTCGCTATATTACGTTCCAGACTTGTGGATAGTAACGAAGTGACACCTGGATACGTTTTAAGATTTTCCAACGTATCCGCTTGACACTTACATACGTTCCACAAATTTCCGGTATCATAAAGTAAAATATAGCGGTGTCGGATGAACTTCCGAAGGCGGCACATAATCTGTTACGGAACTTCGGTTGTTTAAGTATGGCTCCAAACCCAGGTGACTCTTGCCGCTGTGTTGGTTTCCGAAACTTCTTATGTTTGAACAAAACAGATTTTTCATGGATAGATTTATAGGTGTGTTGGGCATGGTGTTTATCCTCTGCGTGGCGGTACTGATCTCTAACAATCGCAAGCAGATAAATTGGAAGCTCGTAGCCACCGGGCTGGTAATGCAGGTAGTGTTTGCCATTCTAATTTTAAAAGGCGCAGTGCTGGCCGAATATTTTGCTCCTCTGGGCTGGCCAAAAATTTTCTTTAATCTGGTGAGTAAGGTATTTGTAAAAGTACTCAGCTTTACCACCACCGGAGCTTCGCTTATTTTTGGTAATCTGGCGTATGGGCCCGGCTCCGAGGGCTCCATGGGTTTCTTCTTTGCGTTTCAGGTATTGCCATCCATTATCTTCTTTTCGGCAGTGATGTCGCTGTTGTATTACCTGGGTATTATGCAAAAGATAGTGCAGGGAATGGCCTGGGGGATGTATAAGTTGATGGGTACGAGTGGTGCCGAAAGTCTATCGTGCACGGCTAATATTTTTGTGGGACAAACGGAGGCTCCGCTGATGGTAAAACCTTTTATAAAAAACATGACGCAGAGCGAGCTGCTGGCCATTATGATAGGAGGCATGGCCACCATAGCCGGTGGGGTAATGGCTGCTTATATACAAATGCTGGGCGCATCTTTTGCCGCTACACACGGAGTAGATGTAGAGCTGGCCAAAGTGCAGTTTGCCGAGCAACTGTTGGGGGCCAGTTTTATGGCGGCTCCTGCTGCTTTGCTTATTGCCAAAATCATATTGCCCGAAACCGAAGTGCCTGCCACCCGCGATGGGGCAAAAGTATCGGTGGAGCAAACCTCTTCCAACTTTATTGAGGCTGCAGCCGAGGGCGCTTCAGGTGGTTTACAACTGGCCTTGAATGTGGCAGCAATGCTGCTGGCATTTACGGCACTCATTGCTTTTGTAAACTGGAGCATGGGCAAAATTGGCGACATCGGCAGCATTAACCAATGGTGCCAGGCGCACTATGGAGCACCGCTAAGCATGCAGTTGCTCTTTGGTATGGTGCTGCAATATGTGGGAATGATATTGGGCGTGCCGGTAGAGGAAGCATTTCAGTTTGGCACTTTGCTGGGCACCAAAGTAGTGCTCAACGAATTTGTGGCCTACGACCAGCTCTCGAAAATGATAGCCGACAATCAGATACACATGAACAAAACCATTTTCATGAGCACCTTTGCGCTCTGCGGTTTTGCCAATTTTTCGTCCATTGCCATTCAGATTGGTGGCCTTAGTCCGCTGGCTCCCGAGCGCAGAGGAGACCTGGCCCGGCTGGGACTGCGGGCCGTAGTGGGTGGCACCCTTGCCAACCTGATGACTGCCACCATTGCCGGCATTCTCTTATAAAGTATAATTCAATCCACGCAGACCGTGCTCACGTTTAAACCCTTTATCAAGATTTACATTTCGCTGCTGGGTTTCTTCGTTATTCTGCTGGTGGGTACTGCCGGGTTTATGCTTATAGAGCATTACAACATGCTCGATGCACTCTACATGACGGTGATTACCCTGGCCACCGTGGGCTATATGGAGGTGCATCCGCTCTCCGATGGCGGCAAAGTATTTACCCTCATCTTGGCCAACATAGGCACCTTTACCTATTTCATCACCTTGCTATCCACCTATTTTCTGGATGGCGAGTTTACCCGAACCTACAAACTTTTTAAAATGAAAGATACCATCCACCACCTCGAAGGACATGTTATCATTTGCGGCTTTGGGCGCACCGGCAAAGAAGCCGCCCTTTCTTTCAAGGGCACTTCTACCCCTGTAGTGGTCATAGAAAAAGAAGAAAACCGCCAAAGCGATGAGCAGTATCATATTCAATACTTACTGCATGGCGATGCCACTCGCGATGAAACCCTGCAGGAAGCAGGAATTGATAAAGCGGCAGCGCTCATAGCTGCCCTGCCCGATGATGCCGATAATCTGTTTGTGGTGCTCACCGCCCGCGAGCTCAATAAACGGATTAAAATTATTAGCCGGGCGGCCTACGATACTTCGGTCAAAAAACTAAAAACAGCAGGAGCCAACAATGTGATAATGCCCGATAAAATTGGCGGAGCGCACATGGCCAATCTGGTAATGAATCCGGACATTAAGGAGTTTATGGATAAAATGAGCACCAATAACTCCGACAAGTTTAGAGTAGTGGAGTTGGAATCGCACCGCACCATTAGCCTGGCCGACCTCAACTGCTGGCACACCACCGGGGCTACGCTGCTGGGCATACGCACCCCCGATGGTGATTTTCAGATTAACCCACCGGCCAAAACCATCCTCTATAATGGCAATAAATTAATAGTGATGGGTTCAGCAGAGCAGATTAACCGCCTGAAAGCGCAGTTGGTGTAGCACTTACCGGTTCAGCCGAAAGTGAAAGGGCAATACCAGTTGCACCCGCACCTCGCGGCCGGCTTGCAGGCCGGGTTTAAATTTTTTCAAAGACCGCACTACGCGGATGGCCTCTTTTGAAAAACCCGGACTGTCGCTTCTCAATATTTCAGCATCTGCCACGCTGCCGTCTTTATTCACAATAAATCGCACCAGCGCTTTGCCTTCAATCTCTAACTCTTTCTCGCGCTCCGGATACACCGTTTCCTGCGCCAGATAGCGCAAAAGAGCAGCATCACCTCCTTCATATTCCGGCATTACCTCGGCATGCACGATAAAAGCAGGGGGTGGGGTGTGTTCCACCACAGCCGTTTCCAGGTCGTCTGTGGTGCCGGTGGCATCGGTTTGCCCCAGATTATTGGCATCGGCTTGCAGGTTGGTATTTATGCCGGAGTCAAATTGCCGGAGTTGTTCGGCAGTGGCAAAAGTATCGGTGGTTGCTTGCTGCTCGGCTACCACGTTCAGGGTAGTGTTGCGCACGCTGGCCTTGGCTTTTGGCTGCTGGGGTGTTTCGGGAGTAATCTTCACAGGTTCATCCTCCAGTATCTTTACAATGTCTACAATGTCGTGCACGCCCGGGGTGGTGGTGTAAGGAGTTTTGTGTTGCCAGGCAGATTGCAAAAAGCCCAAAAGCAATACCAGTAAAGTGGAGCCCATGGAGATGCCAACGGCCAATTGCAACCGCTGATTTTCCTGCTGACGCAGCACATAGGCTCCATACAATTTGTTTCTGTTTTCGAACACCATGTCCAGCAGGCTGGTGTTTTGATAGTTTGTTTTCATGACAGACTGTTTTAAGTGAAGAAATAGATACCCCTATAATGCCGGGTTCACATATTTCCATACGTTTCCAGTGTCATAGTTTTGTCATAAAATAAAAAGGAGAGTCAAAGCCTAGAGCAGAATCACGGTTTTAATGACCTCTGCACCCAGTTCTTTGTTGAAGAGTTCTTTAATCTTATCGCGTGAGTAGAATAACTCGTTTTTAAGCGGAGCGGAGGTTACATGTATGTACAGTTTGCCGGCCTTGAGCGATACCGAGGAGGTGTAGCGTGCAATGGGTGCGCCCATCAATTCTTTCCATTTATTCTTTACGCGCACTTCGTGTATGCCGGCACTTAGTTTAAGGTCGGCCACCATCTGGTCCAGGGCATCGGCAATGGTTACACTGTTTTTATTACGCATAGTTTGAATAAAAGGGCTGCATGATAATACATCAATATTTTTAAATCGCCCTTCTGAAGGGGGCCACTTCTCCGGTATCGGTGCAGCGCTGGAGCAATTCAGCCACGGTGGCATCCAACTTGGGGTGACGCAAAGTAGGGGCAATTTCGGCTAAGGGCAGCAGGGTAAATCTGCGTTCCTGCAAGAGCGGATGAGGCACCGTTAACTCCGGGCTTTCCAGTATCTGCTCTCCAATAAAAAGGATGTCAATATCGATTACACGAGGCCCCCATTTAATGGTTTCCTGGCGACCCACCTCCCGCTCAATAAGTTTTAAAGTGCTGAGCAGGTTAATGGGAGATAGACGTGTTTTAATTATCAATGCCTGATTTAAAAATGCCGGTTGATCTTTCATTCCCCAGGCATCTGTTTCATATATACCGGAGCTGCGCACTACCTTGCCACATCTGAAATCGAGCAGACGGGTGGCATTTTGCAGGTTTTCGATTCTGTTGCCTTCATTGCTTCCCAAAAGCAGATAAGCTTCTGTCATTGTTTCAAAATCTTATACTTGCAAACTTAAAATTTTTGGCAGCCGGCATCGTCCATCCATCACAAAATCACATTTATTATGAAGCAGTTTTTCAAGTTTGTATTTGCGACTATACTGGGTCTATTTCTGTTTTGCTTGCTTAGCATTTTTATCCTGGCGGGCATTGCTTCGGCTGCCGGCAAAGAGAAGGTAGCAAAAGTAGAAGCCAATTCGGTGTTGAAGTTAGACCTGAACTACAGCATTCCCGAAAAATCAAACGACAACCCATTTGCCGGTATCGATGTGTTTAACACCACCCCCAAAAAAGCAGTGGGCCTTACCGAAATACGCGCCAGCATTAAAAAGGCAAAAGAGGATGCTAATATCAAAGGCATTTACATCGAAATGGGCATCAACGACAACGGCTACGCCACACTGGAATCCATCCGTCAGGCCTTATTGGATTTTAAAAAGAGCGGAAAGTTTGTGTATGCCTATGGAGAGGTGGTGTCGCAAAAGTCGTATTACCTGGCCACCGCTGCCGACAAGATATTTGTGAACCCGAATGGCGGCTTGGAACTCAAGGGCTTTGGTCGCGAAATCATGTATTTTAAAGGAATGTTTGATAAACTGGGAATAGAAGTGCAGGATTTTCATTGTGGTTCTTACAAAAGTGCTATTGAACCGTTTCTGCGCGAGAATATGACCGATGCCAACCGCGAGCAGTTGAGCTATATCTACTCTGATGTGTATAGCACTTTCCTAAATCGCATTGCCGGTGATCGCAAAATGGATACGGCTACCTTAAACAATATTGTCAATAATCTGATGGCCGAATCGCCCGAAAAGAGTAAGGCACTAAATCTGGTGGACGATATACTCTACTATGACGAAGTGGTAGACAAAATAAAGACCAAACTGGGGATAGATAAAAAGAAAGAGGTAGAAGTGGTGGCCCTGGATAAATACGCCTCCACTATAGACAAGAATTTGGATATAGAGTCTAAAATAGCTGTGGTATACGCCCAGGGCAGTATTGTAGATGGCGAAGGAAATGACGATGAAATAGGAGGGGAGAAGTTTGCTAAAATTTTCAGCAAACTGCGCAAAGACGATAAGGTAAAGGCTGTAGTATTGCGTATCAACTCGGGTGGAGGCAGCGCCCTGGCCAGCGACATTATGTGGCGCGAAATTGTGCTCACTAAGAAAGAAAAACCAGTGGTGGTATCTTTTGGTGATGTGGCTGCATCGGGTGGCTATTACATAGCTGCCCCCGGGGATCGTATCTTTGCCCAGCCCAACACCATCACCGGTTCCATTGGCGTGTTCGGCTTGCTGCCCAATGCTCAAAAGATGTTTAAAGACAAACTGGGAATTACCTTTGATGAAGTGGAAGTGACTAAACATGGCGTATTGGGCGGTCTCACCAAGCCATTGGATGGGGAGGAAGTGGCCGTGGCTCAGCGCAATGTGGAGCGCACCTATGCCGAGTTCAAATCGCGCGTGGCGAGCGGTCGCAACAAGACTACCGATTATATTGAAACTATTGCTCAGGGACGTGTGTGGACGGGTAATCAGGCTTTAGCTAACGGACTGGTAGACGAATTGGGCGGCCTGGACGAAGCCATCGCTTTTGCCGCCAAAAAGGCAAACCTGAAAGACAAAGATTATCGCCTCAAAGCATACCCGGAGGAAAAGAGTTTTGGCGAAAAGATTGCCGAAAGCTTCAAAGATGCCAAAGCACAGATAGTTCGCGAACAATTAGGCGAACAATACGAAGTATATAAAACTCTGGAGTGGGTTAAAAAGAGCAGAGGAGTGCAGGCCCGCATGGTCTACGACCTGGGACTGTAGGAAGGATTAAATTGGAAGTGTCACCTTCATTATAGTTCCCGTAGGGTGGTTTTGCTCTATCGCTATTTTGCCGTTGTGTATTTCCACAAAACGTTTCACAATAAAAAGTCCCAAACCGGTGCCTTTTGTTTTGCGGGTGTTTTCGGAGCCCACGCGATAAAATTTTTCAAATACCCGCTCTCTTTCCGTGGGGGCAATGCCTACTCCCTCATCTTTTACCTGTAACACCGCTTGCGCGGATTCCGATTCCAACGCTATCACAAGATGGGTATGTTCCTCTGAATATTTGAGTGCGTTTTCAATCAGGTTAACCACCATCGAGGTATATCCAATAGAATCTACAGATAAGAGGATACCGGGTTTTATCTGCGTTTGAAGGTCGATTTTTTTCTTGTTTGCCCGGTATCGTTCCGTTATCAATTCGGTGAGATTGGATACATCTACCTGTTCGCTATGCATGCCATGTTGATCGCGCTCTATTTTTGCGGCAAACAGAATGTTGTC
>CAYQRR010000120.1:0-7348 GCA_964419635.1 uncultured Chitinophaga sp.
GCAAAAATATTGTAGATGAAGCTTTCCCCGGAGATGTGGTCGGCCTGTACGATACCGGTAATTTTAAAATTGGGGATGTGCTCACCGAAGGTGAAAATTTTCAGATAAGAGGTATTCCAAGTTTCTCCCCTGAAATTTTTAAAGAGTTGATAAACACCGATCCGATGAAGAGTAAGCAATTGGAGAAAGGAATTGCGCAATTAACGGATGAAGGAGTGGCACAGTTGTTTACACAGCAACCCGGCAACAGGAAGTATGTGGGCACGGTAGGTGAATTACAGTTTGAAGTTATACAGTATCGGTTATTGCATGAGTATGGTGCATCTTGTCGATTTCAGCCAATCAATATGACACGTGCCTGCTGGCTGCGTTCCGAGGACGAGCAGAAACTTCAAGACTTTATTCGATTTAAACAAACAAACATTGTGCAGGATAAAGACGGACACATGGTTTACCTGGCTCCCAGCGATTGGTTCCTGAAAATGGAAAGAGAAAATAATCCGGCCATCGAATTCCACTTCAACAGCGAATTTAAAACAGAAATGGTATAGGTAATGAGGAAAGGTGAAAACAAAGCGGGCTGATTCGAATGAATCAGCCCGCTTTGTTTGATAGAAACAGGTATTACAATTTTTCTATTACCACAGCACTGGCACCACCGCCACCATTACAAATTCCGGCTGAGCCATACTTGCCGCCTTTTTGTTTAAGCACCGAGATAAGCGTGCAGATAATACGTGCCCCACTGGCACCCACCGGATGCCCGAGTGCTACTGCTCCGCCAAACACGTTAACCCTTTCCGGGTCTATACCAAGAAGCTGAGTATTGGCCATTGTAACATTCGCAAAAGCTTCATTGATTTCGAAATACTCTACATCTTTAATCGACAACCCTGCTTTGGCTGCTGCTTTGGGCATTGCCAAAGCCGGAGACGTTGTAAAATCATCGGGAGCTTGTTCTGCATCGGCATAACCTACCAACTTTGCGATTGGTTTTAAACCGAGCGCCTTCACTTTGTCACCGCTCATTAGTACGACTGCAGCAGCACCATCATTTATTTTGGATGCATTGACGGCAGTAACTGTTCCCTCTTTACCAAAAGCCGGTTTCAAAGTTGCAACTTTATCAGCGCGTAGCTTTTTGTATTCTTCATCGTCTTTTACAAATGTGCTCTCTCCACGTCCGGCAATTTCTACCTCAAACATCTCCTCTGCAAACCAACCGTTTTTATGCGCTTCGGCAGCACGTCTATAGCTCTCGATGGCAAAGGCATCCTGATCCTCCCGCATAAAATTGAATTTTTTAGCACAACGGTCACCACTGTTTCCCATCATTTCTTTAGAGTATGGATCCTGCAATGCATCACGAACAATTGCGTCCAACAATTCTCCATTGCCATATCGGTAGCCATTGCGGGCATTAGACATCATAAAAGGAGCATTGGTCATGCTTTCCATCCCTCCAGCCACCACTACTTCTTTATCACCCAGCATGATGGATTGCGCACCCAGTATAATGGCTTTCATTCCGGAGGCACATACTTTATTGACAGTAGTGACAGTCGCATTTACATGCACGCCTGCAGCAATAGCTGCCTGGCGCGCAGGCGCTTGTCCGGTATTAGCCTGTATCACATTCCCCATAATTACCTCGTCCACATCGTTGCCGGTAATTCCGGCACGTTCAATCGCTTTCTTTATCGTTTGTGCACCCAACTGCACAGCCGTTAACTGACTTAAAACACCACTCATGCTGCCGATAGGTGTGCGCGCCATACTTACAATGAATACCTCTTTCATGTTGTTTAATTTTTTGTGGCGGCAAATGTAGAAATTAACCACAGAGATGACAGCGGTGGACAGTTCGCTACTTAAAAACTTCAAATCCGGCTAAACTGTTACTTGATCTCCGCAACCACCTGTAACATTCGATTGCGGATTTCGGCATTGCATAAATTATTGATGCTCCCCTCGTGGGTGTGAGCCATATGACGATCCGGATGAAAGTCTCCCTGTTGAATGTTGTTACCCACCATTTTATATGCGTCCCGAAAGGCCATTCCACGCACAACTAGTTTGTTGATTTCTTCCACACTAAACAAGTCGTCAAATTTCGCATCCTTCAAAATATCTTTTTGAACCCGAATCTCCTGAAGCGAATAATCTAGCATAACCAAACATTCTTTCAATGTGTCAATAGCCGGAAACAAAATGTCTTTGGTCAATTGCATATCGCGATGGTATCCGGATGGTAAATTGTTACAGAGCAATGTCATTTCGTTGGGGGAAGATTGCAAACGGTTGCATTTGGCGCGTATGAGCTCAAACACATCCGGATTTTTTTTGTGTGGCATAATACTGCTACCTGTGGTGAGCGCATCCGGAAAGGAGATGTAGGCAAACTGCTGGTTCATATAGAAGCAAACATCATAGGCAAATTTGGATAGCGTGGAGGCAAAACCAGCGAAAGCCACTAAGGTTGCCTTCTCCGCTTTACCGCGTGTCATTTGCGCATACACCGAATTGTAATTCATACCATTGAAATGTAGCAATGATGTGGTCAGGCTCCTGTTCAACGGAAAAGCCGAACCATAACCAGCACCGGAACCCAGCGGATTTTTATCGGCTATTTTATAGGCAGCGGTCAGCAGTTCCATATCATCTACCAGACTTTCGGCATAAGCACCAAACCATAAACCAAAAGAGGAAGGCATGGCCAACTGAAAGTGAGTGTAACCCGGCAATAAATCGTTTTTGTATTGCTCACTTAACGCTTGCCAGCGATTAAACAACTGCAACACCAATTGAGTAATCTCCTTTATCTCCTCTTTAAGGTATAGTTTGATATCGAGCAATACCTGATCATTTCGCGAGCGACCGGTGTGTAGTTTTTTTCCAGCTTCACCTATACGTTCAGTCAATCGCTTTTCCACTTGCGAATGCACATCTTCCACTTCTTCTTCCAACACAAATTTACCGGTCTCAATATCTATCAATATCCCTTCCAATCCGCTTTTAATTTGTACCGCTTCTACTGGTGTCAAAATGCCAATTTGCTCCAGCATAGCTGCGTGAGCCAAGGAACCAATCACATCGAAGCGTGCCAGTCGCAAATCCCAAATACGGTCGTTGCCTACGGTAAATTGTTCAACGATTCTGCTTTGCTCGTTACTTTGATAATTTCCTTTTTGCCAGAGTTTCATAGAGTTGGTTTTTGTTGAGTGGAAATAAGGTGGAGCGAATAACGGTGGAGCAGATGAATATAGGTTTCTATCCCTTGCTTTATCTCACTGATCAGAATAAACTCATCGGCTGTGTGCGAGCGGGCAGAATCGCCCGGGCCCAATTTTACTGCTGTCCAGGGCATTAAAGCCATATCGGATGTTGTGGGGGAGCCATACAATTTAATATCAAGCGCTTTTGCAGCTTGCACAAAAGGATGTTCGAAATTTATAAAGGAAGGTTTAATCCTCGTAGAGCGCTCTTTTACTTCGCAGCTTATGTGCTTGCGAATAATTTCCAACACTTGCTGATGGGTGTAATGCTCATTCAATCGAATATCTACTACAAAATTACAAGCAGCCGGCACTTGATTGTGTGAATGACCGGCCGCAATTACGGTAACGTTCATGCTTACATCACCCAACCAAGGCGATGATTGGGGAAAATGGAAATGATGAAACCACTCTATATCTTTCATGGCCTCGTAAATGGCATTCAGTCCTTCGTTTCGCGCAGCATGTCCGGCTTTCCCTTTGGCAACACAATCAATCACTAACAATCCTCGTTCAGCCACTGCCAATTCCATCTTAGTTGGCTCGCCAACAATCGCCAGATGAATATCGCCTAATGCTGCTATAATGCTGCTGACGCCCCCATTACCGGATATTTCTTCCTCAGCTGTAGCGGCAAAAATCAGATTAAATGGAAGATCAGGTATTACCTGATAGTGAAGAAAAGTAGCTAATAATGCCACCAACGGTCCACCGGCATCATTACTCCCTAACCCATATAACTTATCCCCCTCCAAAGTTGCCTCACATGGATTTCGGGTATAGCCGGCATTGGGAGCTACCGTATCGTGATGTGAATTGAGGAGTATGGTTGGTCTTGCTGCTTGAAAATATTGATTCTTTACCCAAACATTATTTCCAGTACGGCTTACAGACAAATTTTTTTGCGCTAAAAAGGAGAAAATTCTGTCCGCTGTTTTATCCTCTTGACGACTCACTGAAGGTATAGCTATCAATTCCTGAAGGAGTGAAACTGCTTCGGCTACCAACTCAGGCTTTAATCCTTGTTCCATATCCATTTTGTTTTAAAGCCAGTTGACGAACATGAAGTGCGTTCCCAATCATTACTGTTTGCACTCCATTTTTAATAGCGTGGAAGGCGTTATCAATTTTGGGAAGCATACCGGAGGTAATAGTGCCTGACTGTTTCATAGCGTCTGCGGTTTCCAGCGATATCTCTGAAATCAGAGTGCTGTCATCCTGCACATTTTCCAGTAATCCGTTTTTTTCAAAACAATAGACCAGCGTAGTACAAAAGAACGGACTCAGCGCCTCCGCTATAGACTGTGCAATGGTATCGGCATTTATGTTTAGTAACTGTCCCTGTTCGTTGCAGGATATGGGGGCAATAACCGGCACCATATTTTGCTCGAGAATGTTTTTTAAAAACAAGACATTTACTTTTTCGGGTTGCACATTTCCCACCCAACCATAATCGATGTCTGTTATCGGGCGTTTGACAGCCGGAATTAGCTGGGCGTCTACACCACTCAGGCCCAGCGCAGGACAGTTGTGCGATTGTAATTTTGCGGTAATGTTCTTGTTAATCCATCCTGCATATGTCATAGTAACGATACGAATGGTATCGTCATCTGTAATTCTTCGCCCCTCCATCATTTTGGTTTCTATTCCAAGTTTATGACTGAGTTCTGTAGCCAATTTACCACCGCCATGAATCAGCACTTTAAAAGAAGGAAGAGAGGCAAAATCAGACAAAAACCGGTCCAACAATTTCTCATCGTCAATAATATTGCCGCCTATTTTTATAATATATAACTCTTGCAACATGGCTATAAATTTTGCAGCATTTTTTTCAAGATGGTTTGTGCGGCAATGACACGGTTACCAGCCTGTTGCTGAATAAGACTGTAATCGCTGTCTATTAACTCATCTACCAACTCTACGTTCCTACGAACCGGCAGGCAATGCATTATTTTTGCCTGATTGGAGTGTTTCAATTTCTCGGGTGTTAGCAGCCAATCGGCACTTACTTTGGGTGTGGCACCATAGTCATGGAAAGCAGACCAGTTCTTGACGTATACAAAGTCAGCATCTTTTAAAGCCTCCTGCTGGTTGTATTCTAAGCGGGCTCCTACCGTAAACTGTTCGCACAATTCGTATCCCCCCGGATGAGTAATAACCACCTCGGCACCAGAAGCTATGGCCCACTCCGCAAAAGAATTTGGGACTGCTTGCGGTAGCGCTTTTACATGTGGAGCCCAGGTTAACACCACCTTGGGCGGTGTAGTACTTTTCCTATTTTCTTCTATGGTAAGTATATCAGCAAAACTTTGCAATGGGTGACGGGTTCCCGACTCTAAACTAATCAAGGGCTTGTTGCAATAAGTAAGAAAGCTATTCAGTATTTGTTCAGAATAATCTTTATCGCGATCTACCAAGCCCGGGAAACAACGCACCCCCACAATGTCGCAATATTGTGCTACCACTGCGGCAGCCTCCCGAATATGTTCGCTCGTGGTGTTATTCATAACCGCGCCATCCTGAAACTCAATTTGCCAGCTTTCCTTATCAAGGTTAATGACCATCACATTCATACCTAAGTTGTAAGCAGCCTTCTGTGTGCTCATTCGTGTTCGTAAACTCGGATTTAGAAATAGCAAGCCCAGCGTTTTTTGCTTGCCCAACTGCGCATCTGCGAATACATTTTTCTTAATCGCAAATGCTTCTTGCAGTAACGAGGATATATCTCCGGCATCTGCTACGGAAGTAAATTGCTTCATGTTAGGTAAGTTGTTTAAGTGTTGTAAAAAATGAATCCAGAAAATAATCGGCCTGTGTACGGTTGATACAAAGTGGCGGTAGTATTCGCATCACATTTTTCAAAGAAGAAGTGCCCGTGAAAATGTGATAGTCTTGCAGCAGCTTATTTCTCAAAACGGCAATCGGTTCATTCATTTCAATGCCAATCATGAGACCCAAACCGCGCACTTCTTTCACTTGTGGTATAGACTTCAGTTGCTCTGTTAAGTAGTGCCCTATATTACTGGCATTTTGCATCAGATTTTCCTCTCTGATAATATCCAACACCGCTACAGCGGCTGCACATGCCAGATGATTTCCGCCAAAAGTGGTTCCAAGCAGGCCATATTTGGCTTCAAACGATGGATGAATTAAAACACCGGCAACCGGGAAACCATTACCCATTCCTTTGGCTACTGTAATAATATCGGGCTGTATAAACGAGAATTGGTGGGCAAAAAACTGACCGCTACGTCCATATCCGGATTGTATTTCATCCAGTATCAAAACAGCTCCATGTTGCTTGCACAGTTTGCTCAACTGAGTTAGAAATTCAGCATCCGGAATATGAACTCCACCAACACCCTGAATGCCTTCAATAATCACCGCGCAAACGTCATCGCCCAATGCTTGTTCCAAAGCCTCGGAGTTATTCCATGGTAAAAAAACAACTTCATCGGAAACGTTTACAGGCGCACAAATACTTTTATCATCGGTGGCTGCAACAGCAAGGGAAGTGCGACCATGAAATGACTTGCGGAAAGAGAGTATCTTCTTTCTGCCATTTTTGAAAGAAGCTAATTTCAACGCATTCTCATTGGCCTCGGCTCCGGAGTTGCACAAAAACAAATGGTAGTCGTTGTAGCCGGATAATGCGCCCAACTTTTCTGCCAGTTCTACTTGAATCGGAATTTTAACCGAGTTGGAATAAAATCCAATTTGCCGCAACTGTTTCTCTATAGCGGCCACGTAATAAGGATGACTATGGCCCACCGAAATTACGGCATGCCCGCCATACATATCCAGATATTTTGTTCCTGTACTATCATACAGATGCGCTCCTTCTCCCCGCACCGGTGTCACATCCATTAATGGATATACATCAAATAGTTTCATGTTAAAATGCGGAGGGTTTAAGCTGCAATCCGGCTCGTTCAGGAAGCCCAAAAATGATATTCATGTTTTGCACCGCCTGACCCGATGCCCCTTTCAATAAATTATCAATTACAGCGGTAATGAATACATATCCGTTGCGCTTTGTGAGATGTATAAAACATCGATTGGTGTTTACCACT
>CAYQRR010000121.1:0-7335 GCA_964419635.1 uncultured Chitinophaga sp.
TTGTCCATCTGCATGGGGGTAGAATCTGGTTCGATTCGGTGCCAGGCGAAGGAACAACCTTTCATTTTACCATCAGCAAGAAGAAGAAATCACCGGTTACCGAAAAAAATAGCTAAACAAAGGCCGGTCATATTCATAAAAAAAGCCTCCTGAAAATCAGGAGGTTTTTTTTTGTGGAGCTGGTGGGAATCGAACCCACGTCCGGATAAGTTGGCAATAGACTCTCTACATGCTTAGTTACTTATTGATTTTAGTAAACAAGCCGGATAAGTAACCCTCCAATTTGTTTCTTACATCTGTCAATCAACTTGCCGCAAGTAGATGATGCTTGCTGCAAGCGTCACCAGGTTTTGGTTGCTGGTGCGCTGTGTATGGTGCCTCAAGCGCAGAGCAAATGGTGGTTAATCTCTAAGATTAAGCAGCCATGGCGTAATTAGTTTCGCCAGTTAAAATTGTTGTATCCATGGATTTAAGAGCTATGAACACGCTCTGCATGCCGGTTTATTATCAAGACCTCCCGTCAATACCAGTCAGCCCCGTAACTTCAAAGAACTTCGCAAATATAGCAAACGCCCTGCCAAACACCCTTTCGGCAATATTGGCTGGACCTTTTTTCTACTTTTGACACTATGAAAATTGGCATTATCCGTGAGGAAAAGTTTCCCAGAGATTCCCGCGTTCCACTCACCCCGTCTCAATGTAAATTCCTAACCGAGCGAAACCCCGACATACAAGTAGTGGTGCAGCCTTGTAAATATCGCTGCTTTACCAACGAGGAGTTTATTTATCAGGGCATTTCATTACAGGAAGACCTGACCGACTGCGACCTGCTATTGGGCGTTAAGGAAGTGCCGATTGAATTTTTGCTGCCCGGAAAAACCTATGTCTACTTTTCGCATGTGATTAAAAAGCAACCGCACAACCGGAAAATGCTGCAGCATATCCTGCAGCACAAAATTCGTTTGATGGACTGGGAATGCATGAAAGACAAAAAAGGTAAACGAGTTATCGCGTTTGGGCGTTGGGCCGGTATTGTGGGCGCTTACCATGCCATTAGAATGATTGGTTTTCGTACCTCTCGCTTCCGGCTGCGGCAAATGATTGACTGTCTCAATTTTGCCGAGGCGCAGAAAGAACTGGAAAAGCTGGATTTACCTAACTGGAAAATTGTACTCACCGGCACCGGGCGGGTGAGCGAAGGCGCGGCCTTTATGCTCGATGTGCTGGGAATTAAAAAAGTAGCCCCTTACAATTTCTGTTATAATGAGTTTAACGAGCCCGTGTATACTCAGCTCAGCAGTGCGGATATGTATCATCGTCAGGGCTTCGAAAAATTTGATGCAGACGACTACCATGCTCACCCGCAGGAGTATAGCAGCAATTTTTATCCTTTTACCAAAGCAGCCGATGTAATGATTAATGGCATTTACTGGGACAAACGAATCCCTGTTTTTTTTACTCGTGCGCACATGCGCGAGAAAGATTTTAGAATTAAAATCATCAGTGACATTACCTGCGATGTGGCCCCGGACTCATCGGTGCCCTCTACTTTATATGCCTCCAGCATTGCCGACCCTTACTATGGCTACAATCCCCACACCGGTGAGTTGATACAAACCTTTCAGCCCGCCTCCATTGATGTAATGGCGATTGATAATCTGCCCAACGAACTTCCGCGCGATGCCAGCGAAGACTTTGGCAATATGATTATCAGCAGAATTATACCGCAGCTTCAGCAGGAAAACTCCGACATGATTCACGGAGCCACCATTGCCGCTAACGGTTCCTTGAATACGCCTTACAGCTATCTGGCCGACTACGTGGCTGCCGGATGAACAATTAGTGTTCAAAAAATGTTACGCATTTGCTTTCATATGAACGCGTGGAAGATATTTTCGCCTCGCTTTATATAAGCGCCAATAAAATCAAAACTTCATTCGAAATGGAAAATCCTGGTTTCATCAAAAGTTCAATCGGAAAGAAAGTAGTCATGAGTCTCACCGGGCTGTTTCTTATCACTTTTTTGGTGGTTCATGCCACTATTAACGCCATGATTTGGTTCAATGACGGTGGCGAAACTTTTAGCCATTGGGGACACTTTATGGGCACTAATCCTATTATCCGTACGCTCGAAATAGGGCTGGTAGCGGGCTTCATTTTGCACATTGCCGATGGCCTCATGCTATGGAAGCAAAACCGCGAGGCGCGTCCGGTAAAATACGCTATGAGCAATGCGAATGCTAACTCTAAATGGTATTCGCGCTCCATGGGTTTGCTGGGCACCCTCATTCTCATATTTCTGGTGATTCACACTTCTCATTTCTGGATTCCGAACCGGGCCAACCAGTTTGCTACAGGCGAAGAGCTGAACCTGTTTCAAATGATGCAGTTTGAATTCAGCGAATGGTATACCGTAGTGATTTATGTGGCCGGATGTTTCTCTCTTTTCTGGCATTTGCTGCACGGATTCAAAAGTGCTTTCCAGAGTTTGGGGTTGAACAACGTAAAATACAACGGCATTATTGAAGTAGCTGGCATTGCCTTTTCGGTGGTGGTGCCCTTTCTTTTTGCCATGATGCCTATCAGTTTTTATTTTGGTTGGGTTAAATAATTATTGATAATGCAATTGAAACATTATCCTATACAAAGGCTAAAAGAGGAGCTCCTTACTTCGGCAAAAGCAGAAGTGGGAGAGAATCCGTTTCGATTGTTCTTTTTTGGTTCCAGAGTGAAAGGCTCAGAGAATGAAAGGGCTGATATTGATGTTGGCTTTTTGTCGGATAAGTCTTTAGATAGCGCAGTGAAATGGAAGAAAAGGGATCGTATAGAAGAGATTCCAACACTCTATAAAATAGATTTTGTAGACTTTGGGAATGTAGATGTGCAGTTCAGGATTTTAGCTATGCAAAATACAGAGTTGATTTATGGGTAATGATTTGAGTTACTCCTTACAGAAATTCGAAGAAGCTTTAAAACGACTTAAAGAGTCTTATGCCTTGCCTAAAAATGATGTGGTGCGCGATAGTTGCGCAAAACGATTTGAATTTAGTGTTGAACTGGCTTGGAAGACCTTGAAATTGTTTTTGAACGAAAAGCATGGAGTAACAGTTCAGCCACCCAAATCATGTGTGCGAGAGGCTTATAGGTTGGGAGTAATAGACTATGAAACCCGCTGGCTGGATATGGTAAACTGGAGAAATGATTTAGCGCACGGATATGAAGAAAGCTATGCTATTACAGTGTATGACAATCTGAGCGAGGTGATAGCCCTGTTGGAGGGTGTTTTATTAAAATTGAAAAACGAAATTTGAAATTAACATAAAGGCTATGTCAGAATTAAATTCAAAAATCCCTCAAGGGCCCTTGGCCGAAAAGTGGAGCTATTACAAAGAACACGCAAAGCTGGTAAACCCGGCCAACAAGCGTAAGCTGGAAGTAATTGTGGTGGGAACCGGACTAGCCGGTGCTTCTGCTGCGGCTTCGCTGGCCGAACTGGGATACAAGGTGAAGGCATTTTGCTTTCAGGATTCCCCGCGCAGAGCGCACTCCATTGCCGCACAAGGGGGTATCAATGCCGCCAAAAACTATAAGAATGACGGAGATTCTGTGTTCCGTTTGTTTTACGATACTATCAAAGGCGGAGACTTCCGTGCCCGCGAAGCCAACGTCTATCGCCTGGCCGATGTATCGCGCAATATCATAGACCAATGTGTGGCGCAGGGGGTTCCCTTTGCGCGCGACTACGGTGGCTTGCTCGACAATCGCTCTTTTGGTGGTTCGCAGGTGAGCAGAACTTTCTATGCTCGCGGGCAAACCGGACAGCAGTTGCTCCTCGGTGCCTATGGCGCGCTGGAACGCCAGATTGGTTTGGGCAATGTGACCATGTATAACCGTCACGAGATGCTGGATGTGGTGGTGATTGATGGCAAGGCCCGCGGCATCATCGCCAAAAACCTGGTGAACGGAGAAACAGAACGCCACTTTGGTCATGCCGTGTTGCTGTGCACCGGTGGCTATGGAAATGTGTTCTTCCTGTCTACCAACGCCATGGGTAGCAACGTGACCGCTGCCTGGAAAGCGCACAAGAAAGGAGCTTACTTTGGCAACCCTTGCTACACACAAATTCACCCTACCTGCATTCCCGTAACGGGCGATTATCAGTCTAAACTGACTTTGATGTCCGAATCGCTGCGAAATGACGGACGGGTGTGGGTGCCCAAATCAAAAGAGGATGCCAAGGCCATCCGCGAAGGCAAAAAGACCGCAGCCGACATCAAAGAAGAAGACCGCGATTATTACCTCGAAAGAAAATATCCCTCTTTTGGTAATCTGTGCCCGCGCGACATTGCTTCGCGCGCTGCCAAAGAAGCCTGCGATGATGGCCGTGGTATAGTGCCGAGCGGTCTGGGTGTGTTCCTCGACTTTGCCGATGCTATTAAGCGCCTGGGTGTAGAGGTGGTGAAAGCCCGCTATGGCGAGTTGTTTCCCATGTATCAAAACATTACCAACGAAGACCCGCTCAAAACACCCATGAAGATATACCCGGCTGTGCACTACACCATGGGTGGGCTTTGGGTTGATTATGAGTTAATGACCACTATCCCCGGTTGCTATGCACTGGGCGAAGCCAACTTCAGCGACCACGGGGCCAACCGCCTTGGTGCCAGCGCGCTGATGCAGGGTCTGGCCGATGGCTACTTTGTGATTCCTTACACAATTGGCAATTATCTGGCCGATGAAATTTTTACCAAGTCTATCCCGACCGACCACCCCGCGTTTGTGGAAGCAGAAAATGCCGTGAAGGAGAGAACACAAAAACTAATGTCTATCAACGGCAAGAGAACCGTAGATGATTTCCATAAAGCATTGGGCAAAATCATGTGGGAGTATTGTGGCATGGCCCGCACAGCTGAAGGCCTCACCAAGGCCCGCAAACTGATTCAGGATTTGCGCAAAGAATTCTGGAGCGATGTGAAAGTGCCCGGTAGTGTCAATGAGTTTAATCCGGAGCTGGACAAAGCCGGCCGGGTAGCCGATTTTATTGAACTGGGCGAACTGATGGTGATAGATGCCCTCAACCGCAACGAAAGTTGTGGTGGACACTTCCGCGTGGAGTATCAGGATAATGGCGAAGCCAAGCGCGATGACGATAACTACCGATACGCTGCCGCCTGGGAGTATAAAGGTGTGGAAGCGGAACCAGTATTGCACAAAGAGGAATTGGTTTATGAGAATATTAAGTTACAGGTTCGTTCATATAAGTAAAACTTGAGCAAAATGAAATTCAACCTAAAAGTTTGGAGACAAAAAAACGCTAATACCCCCGGTAAACTGGTCGACTATAGCATCGACAACATCAATGGAGACATGAGCTTTCTGGAGATGGTAGATGTGCTCAACGATAACCTCGTTCGCCAGGGCGAAGACCCTATTGCCTTCGACCACGACTGCCGCGAGGGCATCTGCGGCATGTGCAGCATGTATATTAACGGGCGCGCCCACGGCCCCCAGCATGCCGCCACCACCTGCCAGTTGTATATGCGTTCCTTCAAAGATGGCGACACCGTTTATGTGGAACCCTGGCGCGCCAAGGCCTTTCCGGTGATTAAAGACCTGGTGACCGACCGCAGCGCTTTCGACCGCATTATTGCCAAAGGAGGATTTGTATCGGTAAACACCGGACAAGCGCAGGATGCCAACAACCTGCCGGTCGATAAAGCCTATGCCGAAAAAGCTATGGATGCTGCCGCCTGCATTGGTTGCGGTGCCTGTGTAGCTGCTTGCCCCAATAGTGCTGCCATGCTGTTTGTGTCGGCTAAAATATCGCAACTGGCATTGCTGCCCCAGGGCGAACCGGAGCGCAACAACCGCGCCATTGCCATGGTGAACCAGATGGATGAAGATGGTTTTGGCAACTGCACCAACATTGGTGCCTGCGAGGCCGAATGCCCCAAAGAGATTAAACTCACCAATATTGCCCGGCTCAATCGCGAATACATTGCCGCCAGTGTTATCAACGAATAACAGCCGCCACCCGCACGGCCAGCCCCCGGCTCCGGAAAACTATTTCCGGAGCCGGTTTGTTAATATCCCATTCCAAGCTCCGGTGCATCGCATGAAATACCTCCTCCCGCTCCTTCTGCTCTCTCTTGGCCTGCAAGCGGCCGAGCCCCGCGTGCTCCGCTTCAATATCTACCTGTTTGGCGATAGCATCGGCCAAATGACCATTACGCAGCACCGCCTCCCCGATGGCATAGAGCGCTATGTCATCAAAAGTGCCTCTAATGCTAAAATACTCTGGGTGCAGCGCAGCAACTACTCCGACTACGAATTTACCCTCCAAAACGGACGCCTTATCGCTACCACTTATCGCGAAACCGAAAACGGACAACTCAGCCGCTGGGGCACCATGAAATTGGATGGCACAAAATATGTGGTTAACAACTACCGCGGCAACTTCAGTTTCACCGAGCCACCGCTTTATTCCATTGTATCCATCTATTTTGGCGATATGCGCGCGGCCCAGCGACTCTACTACGACACCGAGGCCGAATTTGTAAAAGTAGAACACCCCGATGCCAACACCATTGAGTTTAAAACCAGCGATGGGCACCGCAATGTATACCACTATATCAACGGCAGCCTCCACCATCTGGAGGTGCACGTGTCTATTGCCACCGTCAAAATGGTGCGGGTAAATTAAACCAAGCAAAACAGGCCTTTAGAAGCCGGAAAACAGCGAAAGGAGCGCTTTTGCACCTGTTTGGAGAACCTGTGCAGTCATTTCCACCAAAACCGTGTACTTCTTCGCTCCGCCTGTGCACTCTTTATGTGGTGTAAAGGTGATGGAGCGGCAAAAGGGGTGCATTTTTCGGGCAGCAAAGCTCACTGTGCAACAAAACAAGCATACTTCTTCAGGCCTGGTGGTCACTACACGTCAAGAGAAGCTAACGGACGATGCGGACAAGCTAACTTGGCTATCTGCCGTGGTCACTTTACAACGAAAAAGGTGCACGATGCATCAAGACATGCGCATTTCGGCATCGCACGCATACGCTTTGTGAACGCCCGAGCTCACGAAACTTCACAAAGCATACTCGAAACTACCGTCAATGGTCCTTTTTCCACAGCGCAAACTCATCCCCAAGCCACCAATTATTCCGGTTTGTTCGGCATTAGCATATATTATTATATGGAAGCAGCACGTTTGTTTTTGCAGAAACGTATGCCGGCAGGTGGGACACCTACCGGTAAAGAAATGCTCTGTTTATTTCCAGCAGCTGTCCCTTCCTGAAATAGCTTGACACATTTTGAGGGTAAAAACAAACTCAAAAT
>CAYQRR010000122.1:0-3052 GCA_964419635.1 uncultured Chitinophaga sp.
TGGACGAAGTCCCGATTTGCATCGGGATGCGACCCGCCATTGACGTTACAACTTAAGCCCGGTTCTGTAAAAATATCCAACTAACGCATCGAACTGTGTGGGGTATCTTCATTCTCGGTAAAGAGAGTGGTTTCAAAGAACAATGTGAAGTTAAAAAAGGAGAATAAATTGTAATAATCGCCCTTTGTTATTATCAACACTATTGATGAAACGCGGCAAGGGCTTTTTTGTTTTGTGCTATACTGATAAAATTCAGTCGCCAAGGTTGCTGCTGTTTTTTTATTGTTGCAGAATCATTTATTTAAGAAATTATGAACATGCCTAAATATTACTCCGCCTTAGCGCTACTGCTTCTTGTATTGTTTCAATCTTCCTGCAAAAAAGATACTGAGGTTTTAACCTGCAGGCTTACCAGTTGGCAAGTAAGCGGTCAGGAGTTTTATTATACCTACAACAGTCAGGGATTTGTAGAACGCATGTCGGTTTCTTCCTCCAGTAACTATGTAGTCTATACACAAAGTGGAAATCTACTTACCAGCCAGGGATACGACAGCACCGGATCCGCCATTGGCTCACCGACTGTTCGTCAGGTAAACAGCGAAGGATACTACAGCATGATTCCCAATACTTCGGATACTACTTTTCTGACCTATAACGCTGCCGGGCAGTTGCTTACCTATGCGAGACGAAATGATACCCTCATCAATCACACCACGTTTACTTATGAAAATGGCGACCTGGTGAAAACCGTTAGTTTGAAAAGTGATAGTTCTATCAGCTCTATTGGCACTTACGATTATTATACCGATCGGGTGAACACCAGCAACTTGAATATATCTTTTGATTTGCTGGAACCCCGCTATGGCAAACCCAGCCGGCATTTAATGAAGAGTTCAACGACCAGCAACAGCAGTGGTGATATTGACTTCAGAAGTTTTTACTACGAATTTGATGAAAATGGGAATGCCATTTCGTTGCAGCTGATTACACAACCCGGCAACACTATCACCGATCTTAAGTTTGGTTACCGTTGCGAGTAGCTACTTGTAGCGGCTATCGGTAATCGCTAAGCTATCGGTTAAAACTTAAAGCGAATTTGCGCTTTTATCTCGCTGCGTTTGTTTCCGTTTATTTCGTCTAAGCCGCTTCCAATGGTTTTGACACCAAACAGGTTGGTTTGTGCAAAGCGAACCCACACCTCCAGGTTGCGTGTAATGTTGTAATTCAACATCAGGTAGTAGCGCAAGCCATTGCCGGATAGGGCCGGTATGCTGAAACTATACAGTACATCATTTTCGTAGGTATATATTCTGGAGAAAAATCCATCTGTTTTGAAAATGGCCAGCCGTGCATTTAACGAGAGCGGAAATCCCAATTTCCGAAATCCGATGTCCTGATAAATCATGTATCCGTTCTCCGCTTTGTTGTTTCCGTTTTTAAAGTTGGACCACTCCACCCGGTTGGCGAGTGTAAAGAGTTCGCCAATCTTGTATTTGATATTGAACCGCAGCGACTGGCGGTACTCGTTCACCAGATAATCGAAAGCCGCTTCGTTGCCGCTCAGGTTTCGTTTTCTAAACTCGTAGCGGTAGCGGGCATAGAGTTCCATTTTTTTATTGGGCGTAAAGGTTAATTGCAAAAAGTTGTCGCTTCCCCACGAGGGAGCATCCACCAGGTATTTAAGCCACTCGCTTTTATACAAGTCGGAGTAAACCTCTATCCGTAGCTGGCGAATGGGCTTTACCGACAAGGCTACATACAACCCATGTTCGTTTTGCGGTCGTGAGCCTTCTGCGAGGGCATTCGCAAAAAGGGATTGATAGTTTCGCGAAAAATAGCGATGCACCACTGCTATATCTACTTTGGCATCCAGCGATACCAGAGCCCCGTTCAACAGGGCAAAGCCAGCATTATTGCTGATAGCCTGTTCTCCGAAAAGTTGTACGTTTCTAAACTGCACCCGGTAATCTATACTGGCATTCATCAGCCAGTTTTCGCGCAGGTTATATTGGCTATAGGGCTGCAAAGAGGGTAGATAGGTGCCAAAGAATTTATTGTAAAGCCCGTTTACCCCCACATGCCAGCTGCGTTGGTTATAGGAAAAATTGCCACCGGCTGTGAGGGTGAGTAGTGAGTTTCGCCCATCTATTTCGTTGGGGGTGCGGTGGTAGCCCGATTCATTAAAGGAAGAGAACGCTTCTTCGATGTTAATGGAGGTGTCGGCATTTACGGCCGTTGCCGTAGCATCTAATTGCTTGAAAGAACCAAAAGCGGTGAACTCAAATCCTTTTTTGCCTATAGTAAAAGCCGCCCCGCGCATAAAGTTAGATTCGTTGAGCGAAGTGTAAGGCCGCAGTTTGATTCCCTGTTTTCGCACGTTTAATACAGCCGGACTTTTTCGAACACCAAACCCACTCCATATCATCAGACCTTGTCCTAGCCGCACTTCATAGTCGCCAGCAATGAAAGCTTTAAGCAGACCAAAGTCGCGTAAAGCGAAATGCCCGCTGTAGTAATCAAAACCTTGTTTGTTGCTGCCCTTGAAGAATTCTTCTCCGGCATCTTTTTCGGCTGTGAAGCCGTAGCTCAGCCGGGTTCCGTAGTTGTAGCGGAAACGCAGGAACAGATTAAAGGGTTTGCCCAGGTATCGGTTGCCTTCGCTGAGTTGGTATCCTTCGCTTTTCTCAATGGTTTGCTTGTAGCGCGATACAAAGGTGAAAGTGCCTTTGCTGAAAAGTTTCCGAATCGGAATTTTGCTTTCAGACAAATCGCTGTCTACCCTCACGTAAGGCAGAATGCGTTGAATGGTCACCAAATCGAAACCGGGCACTGCTTGCAGTTCGTAAATGGAAATCAACTTTCCGTGCAGCGAAATGTATTGCAGCAAAGAAGCAATCTGAGTGGGTAGCAGCAGGGGTAAATCGTTCAGCGTGTTTTCATCCGCCTTGTTTAAGTTGATGGGATTTTTTTTGAATTGCTCCAACTCATCAATAAATGCATCGTAGTCGAAACTTTCCGTTTCATTTTGCGAAGCAGTATTCTCAATCACCTC
>CAYQRR010000122.1:3062-7313 GCA_964419635.1 uncultured Chitinophaga sp.
GTTTGTGCGCATAAGGCAAACGTGTAAAGCGAAAGCGTCAGCAGTAAATCCTGTTTCATTTTTTACGGCTTTTTTTTCACCGGTACCGTATCCGTTACTTTTTTACCGAAGTTGACTACCAGGGCTGCTTGTGGGGTAAAACCCAATACAGAATGGTAGGACGAGGACACATCAATGTTCACTCCTTTCACATTTACACCTACACCCAGCGAAGCGCTGAACGGAGTGGTTTGCACCCCGGCCCGGATATCAAGATATTTAATGGGTCTGTATTCTACACCGGCCTTAAACTGAGGCTTGTAATGTATGTCCTGTTCATATTCTACTGCCAATAGCACCTTTTTAGAGGGCTCGTATCCCAGTCCAAATTTTAGAATAGTAGGTAATCGCTCTCCATACACTTTTTCCACCTTGTAGGGGATGGGGTTGTATACATGCGCGGCAATCGTGAGCACTTTCCAGGGGCGGTATTGTATACCGGCTTCGAACGTAAAGAAGTTTCTGCTTCCGTTTTCCAGGATAGTGGTGCGCAAATAATCAAACTGAATACCGAAGGACACTTTCTGCCCGAATTGCCGGGCATAGGCCAGTCCTATCTTGGTCTCGTTGTAGGATTTGTAACCATAGTAATTGGCGCAGAGCCCGAAGGTCCCGATGTTTTTGAAGGGTAAAGCCACCGCCAGATTAAAGTTGTTGATGTTTGCGTTTACAAATTTCCGGTCGGTGTATATGCCAATGGCGTATTGGTTTATAAAGCCAAGCCCCGCCTGATTGTTGGTGGTCGAAAAAACATCACTCAGGGTGGCCGATGCATTCCCTAGTGCGGCAGCGCGCGAGCCGGCTGAAAAATTATCTCCGGATGCTATACACGTATGCAGCAGTGCCAGGCCGGTCATGCATACGAGTAAAAGTTTCTTCATCAGGTCTAAAATAGTTTGAATCCTGATGATTGGAATATTTTTACACAATAAATATCTGTTATGAATGCAGTGCAGGGTAAGTGGGCGCTTATTACCGGGGCTACCTCCGGGTTTGGAAAGGCAATTGCCGAATTACTGGCTAAGCATGGCTGCCATTTAATTGTAACAGGCCGCAGAGCAGAGCGACTGGAATCGTTGCAGCACATTCTGGAAGAAAAGTATTCGGTTAAAGTGTTGGCCTACTGTTTCGATGTCCGCGATTTGAATCAATGTGTAGAGATGAGCAATGATTTGCAGAGCCGCGAGATAGTACCGGATGTTTTGATTAACAATGCCGGACTTGCTTCGGGCAAAAACAAAATACACGAAGGATTAATCGGTGATTGGGAAAAGATGATAGACACAAATATCAAAGGGTTGCTCTACATTACCCGCACAATTCTGCCGATGATGGTAGCCCGCAATGAAGGGCACGTGATTAATATTGGTTCTACAGCCGGCCATGTGGTATATCCGGAGGGCAATGTGTACAACGCTTCCAAGTTTGCCGTAAAAGCACTTAATGAAGCTATCAATCTGGATTTGGTGGGCACCAATATACGATGCTGTTCTATTGACCCCGGTGCAGCGGAAACCGAATTTAGTCTGGTGCGTTTTCATGGCGATTCCAATAAGGCCAGTAAGGTGTATGAGGGTTACCAGGCACTGCGTGCCGAAGATATAGCGGATGCGGTGCTGTATGTAATAGGCACTCCTCCACATGTAAACATTACCAATATGGTGATATACCCCACGGCACAGCGCAACGTATTTGTGTGGGATAAAAAGGTTTAATGACCTAGCCTATTCTTCCGTCAACTTGATACTTGGTTCTGGTTTGTAGAAAATTCCTTTCTCTTTTGGCTGGCCATAGAGTTCTGGCTGCAGGTATTTACCTCTTTCATCGGCTTTCTTCGTTACCTCCACTTCTTTCTTCCATGGTTTTTGTTGCAGGTAGGCATCATTTCTCTCAGCATATACGTACCAACTTACCTTTAGTCCCGGTTTCCCTCCGGCAATAGTGAACTTACCGGTGTTGTCTACTTCTGTTTTTACATACATATCTGCCGGTGCGCCCACGGGGGTCAGCACATAAGTAAAGTTGATATTGATGGCATGGAAATAATTGGGTAGTTGGATTTCCGCTTCACCCGCAGTATTTAATAATACGCTGCCCCGATACATGTTTAGCACTTCCGGAGATTCCATTGAATAATGCTTTAAAAATTTATTGGCCGGATCAAGCGGGTGGTCAATCTGGAAAGGTTTGGCACCGGAAGCACCCACATCTCCGTTGGCATACAAACCATAATTATTTCCGGTTCCCACCACGCCATATCCAAAGCCTGCGTTTACCGCAGAAGCTTCGCCATATACACCTATTACATCAAAAGCGCCTGTTGCATTCGATATACCTTGTAGCGCCCGGGTGGTTGCCGCAGCTTTGTTTGCGGTAAAATAACCACCTGTGCTGCTGGTGCTGGTTGCATATACCGATGCCGCAGAGGCGGATGTTTGTGTAGATAGCTGACTCACGTTGATAACCGGAACACTGACAGTAGCCAGTGCATTTTGAGCCTGCAATACAATGCCGGTGCCGGCATGTGATATGGAAACCGCCTGAGCCCCGGAAGATGCATTTAACTGAGCAAAGTTGGCTACCCGACCGGTACCGCTATGCGTGGCTGAAATACCCGTAGCAGTGTTGGTAGAACTGATCACTACATCAATAGCACTGCCGGCCGTTCCTCCCTTTTGTATTTCAAGCCCATCACCCGTGGTGCCCACTGCGGTATTGATTAGTAATCCTCTTCCGTTACCAATGGCATTCAACACCAATGCATCATCGGTAGTGGCAGAAAATATCGACATAATGCTGGCCGCAGATGGAGTAGAACTGTTAACTACTATTTGGGGTGTATTGCCAATAAATCGCATGCGCTCGGTAGCACTTGTCTTGATTAGGAAATCCACGTTATCGGATGTGCCCAGATAGTTGGTGGTGGCATTGGTAGAAGCGTTTCCGGTTAATGCCCAGGCACTGCTACCGGATGCTGCTGCCCATGCCGGACCGCTGGCTGTGTAGGTAAGTACTTGTCCAGTGGTGCCTGCACTCATCGCTCTCAAATCGCCATTGGCATCGGCATACATCACTTTATCGGTGGTGGCTGCTGGTGCTGTGATGAAGGAGCCCCCGGTGGCTACACCGGTATAACGAATACCGTTGGTTAATCCGCCTACGTGTAATTTTCTGGAGAGAGTGGAGGTACCTATTCCAATATCGGCATTGTTGCCTAGAATTACGGTATTCGTTTGCGAAGCAACTGTATTAGCTCCTAAAGCTGTTGCATTGCTAAGGTTATTGACAGAGGCAGTAGTATTAAAACCTACGAAAGTATTGCTGTTTCCAGTTGTGTTGCCGCCCCCGGCATCCTCACCGACAGCCGTATTTTGGTAGCCGCTCGTATTATTATCTAAAACCCCGCTGCCTAATACAGCATTCGAATAACCTGTAGTATTTGCAAACATTGCGTAGTTACCAACGGCAACGTTTTCAATTCCGTTTGTAGTTAGGCTAGGTCTTGTGTTATATAAAGCGGAATGACCGAGAGCAACGTTATAAGTGGCCTGGTATGCAGTCGCATCCGTCATGTTATAGAGTGCTCTTTCACCAATAGCTATATTGAAAGCTGAGTTGTCGGCATTTTTTAATGCAGAGTTACCAATGGCAATATTAGAATACCACATTATGCCGTATCCTGCAGAGTCACCTATGGCAATGTTGTCATACCAGCCACCGAACGTACTACCCATTGCATGACTCCCTACTGCAACGTTTCTGTATCCTCGTGACATATCCCCTAGTGCTTTATATCCCACAGCAACGTTACCGGCAGCATCGTTAAAAGTAGAAAATGCACCTCCACTCAAGGCACCGGAGCCTACCGCTGTATTCGTACTGCCACTGTATTGTGAAACACCAGCATTGTTACCCAAGTATGTGTTGTCAAGAGCGGTGGTCGCTAAGTTTCTTCCTGTAGAGTATCCCCAAAATGCGTTGTTTTTCAGATGGTCAATTTTTCCCGATCTTATGTTATTGACTCTTACATTGAAAGGTATATTATCGGTAGTGCCCAAAAAATTAGTGCCATCCACGGTACTGGCATTTCCGGTAATTCCCCAGTCGTTGGAAGTAGCGGTGGACCAGGCCGGTCCGCTGGCGGTGTACGTGAGCACTTGCCCGGTCGAGCCAGCGCTCATAGCACGAACATCGCCATTTGCATCGGCATAT
>CAYQRR010000123.1:0-7279 GCA_964419635.1 uncultured Chitinophaga sp.
ACTTCTTGCCAAATCATAGGGCTTGTAATTGCGAATGCTGGTCCAATAATTTCCGGCATCGGCAAATAACAACGCATAAATGGTAGCACTCTGGCTTCCGGAAAAGAGGTAGCGAAGTTCTACCGAATATTTGTTGTAAATAGCTGAACCACCCTGAGGAGTTACCACATCATAACCGCGCATAGAGATGATATCGCGACCCAACTGTGTTCCCTGATTCAAGTTACTTAATCCATCGCCACCAAACTCTACCCGCTCAAAGGGAGAGTAGCCTAACTTAGGATTATAGAGCCCTAAGAAACCCATAAGGGTAGATGTTTTGAGCACCAGTTTTTTACTCTTGATGAGGGGGATATACCATTCAAATTCGAATTTCCACTTATGAAACTCCACAAAGCGGTAGCGCTCTGCATCGGGCAAATTCGCAAAATCCTTTTCTTGCTTGGATGGGTATGTGTAGCGGGATGTTGGAAACATGGCGGTGTAAGGCGGAGTAAACTTGCCTTGTATCATCATGTAAATTCCACTCTCGTTAAAGGTAGGTGCCGACTGCACACGCGAGTCGCGCGCCAAGGTAAGCTGGGCATTCAGATTGGTAGAGCGACCGTTATCAAAAATGAAGAACGCTCCGTAGTTGTCCAATATATAATGCTGAAACTCTAAACCGGCAGATACGGTAAAGAAATCATCCGGCCATTTTAACCGGGTGGTGATTCCCACATACAGACTGGTAGAAAAATAGCGTCCAGTAATTTTATTGATGTCTAAAACATCGCCAAAGGTATTAGCCCGAAGTCGATTGAACGCGATATCCAACGAAAGTGGTTTTTTGCCCCCCAACCAAGGTTCTGTAAAGGATACGCTGTAACTCTGAAAGCTTCTGCCGTTGGAGTTTATACGTACACTTAAACGCTGCCCATCGCCACTTGGCAGCGGTGTCCATGCTTTTTTATCAATAATATTTTTGATGGAGAAGTTGGTAAAGTTAACTCCCAATGTGCCAAATAAACCACCGGCTCTGCCTTGTCCACCCCATCCTGCAGATAGCTCCAACTGATCGCTTGGTTTTTCTACCACGCGATATTCAATATCTACCGTTCCGTTTTCCGGATTAGGAATTGGGACTACATCTAATTGTGCCGGATCAAAATATCCAAGATTGACAATTTCGCGCTGCGAACGAATCAAATCAGTTCGGCTGAATTTATTACCCGGCAAAGTGCGAAGCTCCCGTCTGATTACTTTCTCGTTAGTCTTGGTGTTGCCAATAATTCGCACATCACGGATAGTTGCTTGCGTACCTTCATTTATTCTCAACTCAATATCTATCGAATCGCCATCTACTTTTATTTCGAGGGGGGTAACCGAGAAGAACAGATACCCGTCATCCATATATAAGGAACTCAAATCGCCTCCATTCGGGTTCATAAAAATCCGCTCGTCCAATAATTTCTGATTGTATACTTCTCCTTTTTTAATGCTGACAATCTTGTTCAGCAATGAATCGGGGTATTTCGTATTTCCGTTGTAGAATATATTGCGGAAGTAGTATTTTCTTCCTTCGTCTACATAGAGGTCTATCTCCATGTTTTTCTTGTCGCTCATGTAAATGGTATCGCGCACAATTCGGGCATCACGAAAACCTTTACTGTTGTAAAACTCAATCACCTTGTCTTTGTCCGCTTCATAATCATCGCGCTTAAACTTAGAGGATTTGAATACATTCAAATTTACATGGCGATCCATATACTGCCAGGCGCGGGTGGGTGAAATGTTGCCGATGGCCTGATACCATTTTACCTTTACGGAGTCACGCTCAAAGTTCTTTTTGAAACGTAACAAGCCATCTAAATCAAATTTCACCCGTTCGTGGGTTTCCTTCATTTTGGCCTTTAACTTTGACTCCGGCACCTCGCGGTTACCATAAAAGCTGATGTGGTTAATTTTAACCTTAGGTCCTTTGTCAATGGTGATTTTTACAAGGACGCTGTTGACCAAAATGCTATCGGTTTGTTCCTCCACAGTAACTTCTGCCGATAAAAAACCTTTGTCTACATAGTAATCTTTGCAGGTATGTATAGTAATGCTCTTCAGATTTTCGGTAAAAATCTGACCAGTTCTTAAATCCAGCTTTTTGCGTAACTCTTCCGCTTCGCCATTTTTAATTCCCTTCAGGCTATAGCGCGACACCCTCGGGCGTTCTTCCACTTTAATCACCAGGGCTATTTTATCGCCCTCGATGCGGTCGGCATCAATGCTGATATTGGTAAAGAGCCTTTGTTTCCAGAGTGTTTTAATGGCCTTAGGAATCTGATCGCCCGGGATTTTAATTTTATCGCCAACAGCCAAACCGGAGAGCGTAACCAAAATTTTACCATCGAGATATTTGGCGCCTTCCACCCGAATATTTTCTATTTCATACTCGCTGCCCTTGGCATAATCCAACAAATTAGGTGCCTGTGCCTGTGAATAGGAATAACTAAAAAAGGTGATAGACAAAAAAGCGACCATCAGCCGCCCATGAGTGAATAGCATTTTTGTATAATAAAAACGCGAAAGCATGTTGTTCAAATTCATTTAGATAATAGCTGTTCGCTTGTTTTTCCGAACCTGCGCTCGCGATTTTGAAAATCTATGATAGCCTGATACAATTCTTCTTTTTTGAACTCGGGCCAAAACACATCGGTGAAATAAAATTCTGCATAAGCTAACTGCCACAATAAAAAATTACTGATTCTCTTTTCTCCGCTGGTTCTTATCAGCAATTCCGGATCGGGCATTTCAGCGGTATATAAATTACGAGCGACCAAATCTTCGTTTATGTCATGCAATGCTATTTCACCTTTTTGCAACTGCACTGCGATTTGCTTAAAAGAACGAACCAACTCACTTTTGCCACTGTAACTCAATGCCAATGTCAATTGCATACGCTTGCAATGCGCTGTTTTTTCAATGGTGGCTTTCAACTCCTTCCCCACCCCCTCGGGCAGCGAATCAATATCGCCAATGGCAGCGAGGCGAATATCATTTTTCAGTAAAGTTTTCAGCTCTCCATTCAAAGATTTTAACAAGAGCGTCATCAGGGCACTGATTTCTAACTTGGGCCGATTCCAGTTTTCGGTGCTGAAGGCATACATAGTCAAATACTCTATGCCCAATTCGGCACAGGTTTCGGCTGTTTGCCGAACCGATTCCACCCCGCTTCGGTGTCCGAATATTCGGCTCTCTCCTTTGCTTTTTGCCCAACGCCCATTACCGTCCATGATTACGGCTACGTGCCTGGGCAGGCGGGTTAGGTCAATTTTGTCTTTCAAACTCACAATAGATGCTTAAACGCAGAAAGGGAAAATTATTTTTGAGTGGGCGAATATAGACAAATAGCCCACAGACACCCATAAAACAATCGCATGACACAAGACCTCTATTTCTACCTGCTATACGCCTGGATTGCCATCGGAATCTTGGCTTTCCCTTTTCTGTTGAAAAAGACGGCCCCATATGGTCGCCACATTACGCAAGGCTGGGGGCCTACTCTCTCTAACCAGCTAGGCTGGATGATTCAGGAGGGGGTAGCTCCCTTTTTTATCAGTTTCTGGTTTTTTACCGGAACGCTAGAGAAAACGGAAACAAGCTACCTCTTTTATGGGCTCTATGTAGCGCACTACTTTTATCGCTCTTTTATCTTCCCGTTCAGAACCAAAACGAAGGGAAAAAGAATCCCTCTTGCCATTGTAGGTTCTGCCATTGGATTTAACTTTTGCAATACTTTTTTTATCGGGTATTTTCTGGGAAATATCGGGGGCAACTATTCCACCGACTATTTTTTTGAATTCCGATTTATCCTTGGCTTAGCCGTGTTTGCTCTCGGTGTATTCATTAATGTAAAAGCGGACAATATGCTCCTGGCCCTTCGTCAACCGGGCGAAACGGGTTACAAAATTCCAAAGGGCTTTTTGTTTAACTACATCTCGTGCCCCAATCACTTTGGCGAAATGGTAGAGTGGTTTGGTTTTGCACTACTCTTGGGACAATTTCCGGCCTATGCCTTTGCCCTTTGGACTATCGTGAACTTAATGCCTCGCGCGCTGGACCACCATAAGTGGTATCATGAAAAATTTTCGGATTATCCTGCCAACAGAAGAGCTGTAATTCCTTTTACTCTTTAATGAATTTCCGAACAGCGCCACCTACTTCCAGCAGATACATGCCGGATGTGTATTCTTTTATATCAATGAATGAATGATGCTTGATGAACATCCCGGATTTCAGTTTTTGTCCGGTGTAATCGAATATGCAATACCGATAAACGGAATTACTTGAAAAATCGAGTCCTGTTACTGTCAATTGGTCTCTACCCGGATTGGGATATAGGGTAAAACCGGACTTAGCCATTACAACTTCCAAACCCGAAACGACCACATTCACTGAGTTGGAGAGTGCCGCACAACCGCTCGCATCGGTGATGGACACCTGATAGCTACCGTCTTGGAGAGCCAGGTAAATGGAGTCAGTGGCACCGTTTATCGGTGTGCCATTAAAAATCCATTGGTAAGTAGATGCACCAAAAGAGGAAAGCGTGTTTCCGTTTACAGAAATGGAAACCGGAGGAAGCGTATTGACCACCAGGGTATAGTTGACCGAGGTAGCTGAGCATCCGCCATTGTCGGTAACAGTAACACGGTAATTGCCGGCCAGCTTTGCGTGAATGCACTGGCCGGCTGCTCCGGTATTCCAGAGATAAGAAACAAAACCTTGCGGAGCGCAGAACTGTGCAGAGTCGCCACTGCAAATTACTGAATCGGACTGGGTGAGGGTCACCGTGCCTCCGTTTGTACCTCCGACCAATACAAATGAGGTATCAATAAAACAGCCGTTGGCATCCGTTACCTCTATCGTATAGGTTCCGGGGCCGATGTTGGTTATTGAATTTCCACTTCCGATGGTTGCTCCTCCCGTCTTCCAGGCTATAGAATAAGGAGAATTTCCACCTGCTATCCCTACATTGTTGATGGCTCCATTGTTTTGCCCGCAACCAGGTTGTGTAACACTTAACGCTATCGTTACAAAATGGGGTGGCACAGGCGAAGTCAGGGTAACAGTTCGGACCACAGAATCGCCCGGCACGGAAATGGAATCGCGGAGCAATACATTGTTAATCGCCACAGATGGATCGGTGCCGACTCCATCATCGTTATTCGTCCAGTTAAATCTGATTTTAAAATTTGATACGCCATTGTAGGCATTCGCTAGGGAGTAGCTCCGGGTAGTCCAGCGCCCTTGACCGTTACAGCCTGCATTATTAGATGATTTCAGTGATACATCTAAGGAATTATAAGAGGTTCCTCCGTTTGCACTAACCAAGGCAGACGCATTATCTAACAAGCCATCACCGGCACCTATAAAATCATAACGCAACACTAAATTGGTAGCTCCCGAAGTGTTGATATCAGGAGAACTGGCTGCCATATTGGTTTGCGGACAATAAAGTATACCGCAAAGACCCCCTGCATCATAAGCCGCTCCGGATGCAAATTGAGCTACACTGGTTACATGAAGTGTTTTGTTGTTTTGCCCTGCGCTTCCACAAGTACCCGCAGGCATACCGCTTTCATCATCATTGACTTGCCAAAAATTATTATCCACTCCGTTCGTTCCAGTTGCGGTATTTAAAGTCCAATTATGAGTGGCTTCAAATGTTTCCAGATAGAGTGTATCCCAAAGCGTACCTCCGGATGAGTAAACAGTAACGGTGTAGGTGCCTGCCTGTAAATTACTAACGGTAGCCGAAGTAGCCCCGTTGCTCCACTTATAGGTGTAAGCAGATCCACCGCTTGGGTTCACGGTGGCAGAGCCGCCCGTGGTGCAAGTAGGATTGCCGGAAGAAATGGTAGCATTTAACTGCGCCCACACAGGAACAGATAACAAAATAAACAACAGTATAAACAGGAGTCGAACTTGATTCATTGCGGAATGATTTTACCATAAATATAATGTTGCCGATTATGAATAAAAAAGAGCCGGATGCAAGCATCCGACTCTCCACCCTTGTAAATTTACATTGAAATTATCTGGGGCCACCCGGACGTGGGCCACCCTGGCCTCCGCCTCTTGGTCCGTTACCGTTTTGCTGACGTTGTTCTTTTAAGTCTTGCATTTTCTTTCTAAAATCATCTTCGAGCCCGTATAATCGGTTGACCTTCTCTTTGCCCAAACATCCCTCGAACTGCACTTTATACTTTTTCTTGAGGTCTAATTTTTTTTGTTCAAAGTCTAATTGCTGCTCTGCGTTGGGGTTCTGGCCCTCAGGCATTTTAAAATTCTGACGCAGTGCTTTTACATCAGCATGATATTGGTTGTAAACAGGCCAAAATTTTTGTGCTTCAGCAGGAGTCAAATCCAACTGTTGAGAAATAAATGCTACCCGAAGGGCCTCTATTTTATCGGCCCGCTGCGCTCCGCCTGCCTGTGGGGGTTGCGCCACAACGATGGTAGTGATAGCAAGTGCTACAACAGTCCAAATTGTTTTCCATTTCATGGTTAGTGTTTTCATTTTTTAGTTTGATTTGGTTATAAAAATATTGCTCACGACTTAATCTAATATGGCTTCATTTAAGTCTCGGTCGCTGAGTTGATGTAAATCTGCTGATTCAAAATTTAATGGCTGTGAATCGTTTACGGAAACATCCAGCATGCTTTGCTCAAACTCATCGGCATGGTCTTCCAAATATGCATTCAACTCTTCATCGGTAACTTTTTCGAGTTGGCAATAAAAATCACGACACTGTTGTTCTTGTATTTGCAGAAAGAACAGAGAACCAATGACTATCATAGATACTGTTCCTGCAAAAGCCAATGTGTATTGGGGTCTGAATAAAAACTGTACGGCCTTTTCTATCGCTTCGTTCCAAGCATTCCACCAAGACGCAACAGCCGATGCCTCGCCTGTTTGGCTTACTTGAAGCAACATCTGTTGCGGAAACTCTTGAAAATAATTTGCCGGAACTTCCAGAGATTGTTTCTTAGGTACTGCGGCAAGCGTGGGTGCCAGAGAATGAATTTCTTCCGCCTTAATTTTCCGCAGAACCTGCTCGGAAAAATGATTGAAATAACCTGCCGGCACTTGCTGCTGCAAAGATTGTTGTAGCGCGTCTAGCTCCGGTTTTGCTACCGGCACTTCTTGCTCCACCAATTCTATCATCTGAAGAGCAAATGTTTCAAAATAACCTTCGGGTGCAGAGAAGCAGTTCGTTCTCTGCAAAGTAGAAAGTAGTGGAGCTAC
>CAYQRR010000124.1:0-7199 GCA_964419635.1 uncultured Chitinophaga sp.
GTTGACGACTCCGGCACTTACCAAAACACTTCGGGTATCGGTAACAAGGTAAATATTCCCTATTTCTTAATAGAAGCCCGCACCTGCGGGCTTCTTTGTTTTTTATCATTGCAGTGTATGATTTTCGATTCTCAGATTATTGACCGGTTAAAAATCGAACTGCAAAAACCGTTGCCCGGAGAAACGGCCCAATACCGAATGGCTCCATCTTACCGACCCAAACTAAGCGCTGCTGACATTGCTGCTCAAAACCCGCGTCTGGGTGGAGTAATGGTTTTACTCTACGAAAGCAAGGGTTTACTGAAAACGGTATTTACAAAAAGACGTGAGTATGAAGGTGTGCACAGCGGTCAAATGAGTTTTCCGGGTGGTAAAAAAGACGACACGGACAGCGACCTTACGGCCACAGCACTTCGTGAAACGCAAGAAGAAATAGGAATAAACAGAAACAATATTGAACTGCTGGGGAAATTGAGCGAGCTATATATTCCGCCCAGTAACTTCCTGGTCCACCCAGCCGTTGGCTTCGCTCCTGCTATTGAATCGTTTACGCCCCAAGCCAAAGAAGTGGCGGAGATTGTTGAGATACCGCTCGACTTCTTTTTAGAGGAACAAAACATACATCCACAAACCGAAATCAAACTGTTCAACGGGCACAACGTCCATGCCCCTGCCTATATTTACGAAAGCCACATAATTTGGGGAGCCACTGCGATTGTACTAAGCGAATTCTCCTTTATACTGCAACAAGCGATAAAGCAGCGATAGTTCCTACGAAGAAAAAACACCGATTGTTTGCCTTTTGCAGCAGGTGCAATACATTTGCCGGAACACATCATCACTGTGCTGGAAAAAATCACATACAAAAATTTCGATAGCCTGCTTGGCCGATTCTCTACTGCGGAGTTGGAAGGGTTAGTGCAGAAATTTCCGTATTTCCAACAAGGCCATCTGTTACTTGCCAAAAAATATCAACTGGAAAACAATCCCAGATTTGATGAACAACTGCAATTAGCCGCTCTTTATACGCAAAACAGAGAGTTGCTCTACGACATTTTTACCAAACCAGCCGTTGAGAATTCTGTCACAGTAAACACTCAAAAGACCATTGAGCCGGAAACTCTCCTTTCACCTATCGATACCGCAGAGGCTGAGCCAATTACTGATACTCCACCTAAAGTTTTGGAAAAAACAGCGGAGGTGAGGATTGAAGAAACGCCAACGGTGGAAGTGCTCGATCCTGTTTCTACAGAAGAACAGGAACAGATATTTGAAGTGAGTGATGATGCCGCACAACCTGATTTAGGGCAAAGCGTTCTCGTGGAAACTACTGCCAGTTCGTCTATCGATATCCATGAACCTCACACCTTTAATGAGTGGATACAGGCATTTACCCATGAAACCTCGGTGGTGGACAGGCCGGAGCAATCGACAATTGAAGTGCAGGCTGAAACTAAAACAGAAGAGCCGGACGAATTGGATCTATTGATTCAAGAGCATGCCGTGAGTGCAGATTATCTGCATGGACTAGTAGAAGAGGAAACCAAATACAGCAAAGGGCTGGATAATTTTATTCAGTCGCAAATTAAAAAACACCGTCAGGCAGAAGCCAGAAAGTCGGTGAACGAAGAAGCGCTTGAAAACGAGTTTGTGACCGAAACACTCGCTAAATTGTATGAATCGCAACGACTGCATCAAAAGGCAATAAAAGCTTATCAGGCACTGGCTATGAAATTTCCCGAAAAAAATGATTTATTCGCAGCCCGAATTGAGAAACTAAAAAAACAGATTTAAGATGTACATTTTCATAACCATACTTGTTGTTATAGCAGGAATTCTGCTGGGTGCCATTGTTTTAATTCAAAATCCCAAGGGCGGTGGATTAAGTGCCTCGATGGGTGGTGTAGGGCAACAATTGCTCGGTGCACGCAGATCGACCGATGTAGTGGAAAAAGCTACTTGGGGATTAGCCGGTGCAGTTTTGTTTTTCTGCCTGAGCACTTCCTTCTTTGTAGATAAAAAAGGAACAGTTAAAGCTACCGGCACTACTATTAAATCGGAGATTGAAGCGGTGGAAGCAAAAAAAGGATTTCAAGCTCCGGTAGGTGCTCCTGCACAACAGCCACAAGGGCAACCTGCACCGGCTAAGCCATAAACACCACATTCAAATAATTTATACTTTCGGTCAGGTTTTAAATCTGACCGATTTTTTTTGTAACCAACCCCAGCCACACTATGGAAAACAACAAATGGTCTTATCAGGAATTTCTCGCTTTTTTAATGATTTATGGAGCCGAAATGAATTACCCATTAAGTGAGGAAGAATTGACATTCATACAAGAAAGAACAGGCATTTCCGATGTAAAAAGCATAAAAAAAATTGTAGATAACACCAGCGATGCCGATGCAATAGAACTTATAGATGCTTACCGGATTCATTATCTGGATACTCCGGAAAAAGAAGAAAAAGTGCGGCAAGATTTGGAAGACCTGTTAAAAACAGGAGGATTACACTCGCAACTAGAACAGGCAGGTATTCATATTTTGGAACGGTTTATATAGCCTACAAATCACTTCCCGAAAAATAGAGTGGAAGCAATTCTTTTACAGAATCTGCCACCAGCACCTCGCCCGATTCTCCGGCCATTATTACCTTAATGTTTTGCTGAAATCTGTTTTCATACTCCAATAGCCGCTGTCTACACAAGCCACAAGGGGCCACCGGATGTCCGATAGATTGATGACTACTTTTAACCGTTACGGCCATTTTGAGCACCGCTACACCCGGATAGAGCGATGAAACGGCACCTAACACCGTGCCCTCTGCACACATACACACCGGATATGAGGCGTTTTCTTGATTTGTGCCGGTGAGTATTTCTCCGTTGGCGAGTAATACGGTGGCGGCAACCTTAAACCCGGAATATGGAGAGTAAGAATGCTGCAACTCACTCATCGACTTTTGGAGCAAAAGAGCTTCACCCGCTGCAAGTTCGGCAGCACTGTCATATACTGTAAAGGAGGACACTACATCCCGTTTCTTTATTGCCATTACTTTGGAAATTTAAGAATATCCTTCAGCTTGTTCTCTGCTTCTTTCTTTGCTTTATCGGCTGCTTCGCGGGCTCTCTTCTCAGCATCGGCTTTGGCTTTAGCGGCTGCATCTTCGGCTTGCTTCTTCAGGGCATCTGCCTGCTTTTTAGCTTCTTCCTCGGCTTGTTTCTTTAAATCTTCTGCTTTGTTCTGCAATCCATCTTTTACGGAGTTGCCGTTGGCCAACACTTTTGACAGAGTCACTTTAGGTTTATCGGCTGTACCAGTGGCTTTAAACACAAAGCTAACCGTTTCAGGCATGCTCATACCCAAGCCGGGAATTTTACTGAGGTAGCCTTGAGCCAAGGAGGTAGCCGCTCCCAATTCTTTGCTAGGCACATTTAACTGAAAGTCATAATCAATGGTTTTATCAAAACCATTGGCCCCCTTTAAATCCATGCTATATCCTTTACCGAAATTGAGTTTTGTAGGGTCTACGTTCACTTTGCCGTCTTTAAACTTAAGTACCGTCATCGCATTGGTTAATTGCAGATTTTGCAAAGCCGGTATTTTGGATACCTCTCCTACTTTTTGCAGAATAGGCATACCCACTATACGAGCCGAAGGTATTTCTACTTTGCCATCACCGGTGAGCGAAGCATAATCTACACTCATATCTCTATTCAGCTTCCCGCTACCTTTCAAATCAGATGAAAAATTGCCCTGTATATGTTTAATGACCGGAGCCATTTTTTCAGCCATGCCGACATACTGATAAGTTTGCTGAAAATCAAAATTATTGATATCGTAAGTAAATGACACTTCGGGATAGTCGCGGTCTTTGGTATTATACACTGCTGAGATAAGCGCATTGCCCCCCAGCAGATTGGCGAACAAATCATTGAGATAGATGACTTCATCTTTCACCTGAACCTCACCTTTTACATTTTCCAACACCAATTGCTCGTACATTATTTTGCCAAAGGTAGACTGCGCGGTAAAGTTGATCAGCTTGGGCACTTTAAAATAGGCGTTGGTCTCGGATGTGGTGCCGGAAGTGGATTTTGCAGCGGTGCCGGAGTTTTCTTTAATCAGCCATTCGTTGGCATCAAACTTAGCCGAGCGCAGATTCAAATAACCGTCCAGGCTTCCTTTACCAAATAGATAGGCCATGAAATTACCCAACTTACCGGTAGCATTAAAATCGCTTTTGCCAATTACAGATGAAAAACTTTTGAGGTCTACCTGCTGCGGACTAAAATCCATATCCATGGCCATTACACGAACGGGCATAGGTGTTTCTTTAGTATCATATACCAGATTTGCCACCCGTGCGTTGCCCGAAGCAGAAACAGCCTGATAGTTTTTGCTCTCAAAATCACTTTGCTTTCCTTTGAAATCTAAATTTAAGGATAAGAGCCCCGAGAGCGTTTTCAACCCTTCCATGGGATAAAACTTTGGAACATTCGCCAGATTCATTCGACCGGCCAAATGGGCATCTACATTCGGGTCGCTGATAGGTGTTTTAATCAAAATTTTTCCATCAACCGGGTCGGAACCGGCTTCGATATGAAGTTTGGAAATATCGATTACCAGGGCATCCAGTTTGCCTTGCGGTTTGGTGATGTTGGTAGCCAAGTAAATATTGCGGACGGCTACCGGTAAATCGGGATATTGAAACATCCCGTTATTCACTTTCAAATTCAGATTAACAGTCGGGTAGTTTTCGCCCTTCAGATTTCCTTTCACAACACCATCAAGGGCAAGTGAGCCACCGGTTTTAATCTTATCGAAATCTTTTTTGTAAACTGAAGGAATCAACGACAAAATACTTTTGAACTCCGTTTGTTTGGTTTTAAATTTCAAATCCAGATTCATTTCCTCTTTTTTGTTTTGCACCCATCCTTCAAACGTGAGGGACAAATCATTGAGCGAAAGGGTATTGTTGCCAAAGGTGTATTTACTATTGATGTTATCTACTTTAAAGGCAAGCTCTGATGCCAGCTTTACTTCGCTGAGGTAGGCCACTGCTCCGCTCTTGTAGGTCAATGATGCAATGGAGGTTTGAGTAGCCAGGTCGTAGATATTTTCGGTTACATCGCCTGATGCTTGAAAATCCAAATCGCGGAGGTGTGCATAGGCAGACGACTTTTTATCATCATAAGTAAGCTCGGCATCGGTAATAGTTAGTTTTTTTATTTCCAGTTTGAACGGAGCATTGGAGGAAGCGGTGGATTCCGCTTTACTCTCCTTCATAATATCCCAGTTGGCTTTACCCAGATAATTGACGCGGGCATTCACGATCGGCTGAACCACGTGCAAAGATTGCAATTTGTAAGGACCTCCGTTGAGCACACTCATCAGGTCTACTGTAAAATTGTAGTTCTTGATATAAAGCAGGGTATCGTTCTTGAACTCAAGGATACCTATTACCGTAAAATCGTCTACCGAAAAACGAAAATCGGGGAAACTGCGCAACAGCGATAAATCAAAATCGCTATAGTTGATGGTAGCATTTACCTGTTTATTGATTTCCTGCTTAAACACTGTCACTATTTTATCCTTAAACAAGAAGGGCACGGCTACGAGCGCTGCCAGGCAGAGTACAACGACTACGAGGATTGAAAGCAAAATTTTCTTTTTCATTCTCACAAAGATGATTAGTAATACGAATTAGCGAAATAATGAGTGGAAGGAACGCACACTGACGTAGCCGCCTTATCTCCGGCCTTTCTTTTTAGACTTGGAAACAGGGTCTTTGGGTGCTGTAAGTTTTTCGAGCACTTTGCCGGTTTTATCAATCTTGTAGCGCTGGCTGATGGTGAGCGATTTGTTGTTGGGGTCCTTTTCTTTTTTAGACACAATCGCATAGCCACCTACAAAATCTTCGGCACTTTCAAACGATGGTTGAATCACAAAATTACCAGCCATGTCGATGTAGCCCCAGGATTCCTTGTCTTGTGTAACTGCACACAAGCTATCGCTGTAGCTGCTGCAATCCATAAAACGATTGATGAACTTCTGGGCACCGGTAATATCTACAAAAAACCAATTGCCATCGATAGCAACGGCAGCCAGTCCCTGTGAAAAAGGTAGTGCATCGGTATATTTGAAGCTAACCATGGTTTCGCCTTTGGCATTCACAAAACCATATTTACTATCCTTGGCAGCCAAATACAAACCTTCGGTAGCGTCATTCAATTCTTCGTACTCAGCCGGCAAAATAAACTCCCCGCGCTTATCAATTAGCCCGTAGCGGCAATTGGAAGATTCGCAATCGCCCATGCCAACAATAGCTACACCGTTCTCGAAATCGGAGGCGTAATTAAAATCGCGGTTAAATACCCGCTGATTATTTTTATCAATATAGAAATAGCTACACCTATCGCCACAAGGTTTTAGGCGAACCACCGCCAGGCCATTATGAAATTCGTAGGCTTCTTCATATTCAAATGGGAAGAAAATAGCAATGGAATCGGGAGTAGGCTGCACACCATAGCCCCATTTACCATCGCGCTGAAAAGGTTTTAGGTCTTTATAGGATAAAGCCAAATCGTTGGCCAGTGCCTCTTTGTCCGGAAAATCGGGGAAATCATTTTTGAACTTCTGACACGACTCCGGTGTGCCATCGGCTGTACTCAGGGTATATAACTGTCGCCAGGCATCAGTTGTGTTTCGATTGGTTTTGTAGGTGCGCACAAACTTGGTAAACTCACTCAGCCAACCATGTGGAACGGTCATAGCATAGATGCTGTCTTGAATAGCATTAAAGGCAGGGTGGTCTTTGTATTTGCTTTCAAACTCCAGGTAGCCCTCAAGCGTGTGCTTATAATGATAAGCGCTGAGCAATTTTTCCTCATATATCTTTTTGGCTTCCGGCACATACTTGCCTTTGGGCACACTATCTATATACCGCTTAAACGACTGATAGGTGCCTTCAGCCGTGATTTGGTCGTAAAGTAGTTTTTCGTAGCGCTCTTTCGCTTCCTGCACTTCGGCAGCGTTGGGATATTTTTGAATAAACTCGGCAATAGCCTCCGGATTGCGCAGACTCATAGCGCGCATATACGCTTTTTGGTTGCGGAAGTTAATGGCCTGCTCCAGCAAAGCGGGGTCGGTATACTGTTCTACAAAATGTTGGTAGCTCTCGAGCGAGTTTTGCTTTT
>CAYQRR010000125.1:0-7154 GCA_964419635.1 uncultured Chitinophaga sp.
CGTTTGCAAAGCCCGTCTGCTGCTTGATGTAGCCTCTGCTGATGTAGGCTCTTACATAATGGCTATCGGCCTTAATGGCTTTGCTGTAATAATCAATAGCGGTGTTGTTGTTTTGCTGTCTGAAATCAACGCGCCCTAAGTTGCAATAGAGCAGTGCTTTATCCGCATTGGATGGGCAAACACTCAAGGCGGCTTTAAAATCCTTTTTAGCGCCTTTCTTATCGCCCAATTCGGTTTTGGCGATTCCCTTAATGTTGAGGGCAGCAAAGAAATACTTTGATGTAGCGTCTATTTTACCGGCAGCCTCTAAAGCCTGTTGATGAGAGTCGAGGTGGGAGTAATAATAGGCTAAGTCGTAATACAGCGAGTCATTCCCCATCTGTGCACGCGCTTCGTTTGCATCACGGATGGCTAATACTACCTGGCAGTTGATGTAGTGTGCTCTGCCGCGCATCTGCAACCAGTGCGCGGTCGGGGCGGTGCGATTCATCACTTTCGTGCACCATTCCACAGCCTCCGCTCCCTGGCTGCTATACATCAAACTCTTGAGCAGGTAATCATACAGGGCGCTATCGGCTGAAGGTGCTTCGGCCAGCTGCTGAAAGGCCCGGGCCGCTCCCCGGTAATCTTGATCGCTGAAAAGCTTCTGTGCCTCTTTCAGCGATTGCGACAGGAGGGCTGCAGGAATCAGAAACAAAAGAATGGTTATCTGTGTGCTTCGCATGGGAAAATGGTTAAGCCAACTTATACATTTTTCCGGGGAGTGATAAAATCAGGTTGTTCATCTCCATCTCTAGCAAGGTAGCAGCCAGCACCCCGGCCGAAAGGCCGGTGCGGACCGATAGTTCGTCAATGTGTTTTTCGCCTTGTTCATTTAAGAGATTGTAAACTAGTTGTTCGCTATCGGACAAATGGATAGCCAGCGTGCGCTGCTGAGCCGACTTCGTTTTCTTAGACTTACCATCCGGCAAATCCCAATTCATCTCGCGCAGTAAATCCGCTGCATTTTCTATCATGGTAGCGCGCTTGAGTTTTATCAGGTTATTGCATCCTGCGCTCCATTTGTCGGTGGCTTTGCCCGGATAAGCAAACACATCTTTGTGATAGGAGTCGGCTACATTGGCCGTAATCACTGCTCCGCCATCCAGGGCGCTTTCTACTACAATAACGGCATCGCTCATTCCGGCTACTATCCGGTTGCGGTTGGCAAAATAGCTCGGGTGCATTTCTTGTGTGCTCCGGTATTCGGTGAGCAATCCACCCTGCACTACCATCTCTTTGGCTGTGGCTTTGTGGGTGCCGGGGTAAAGGGTATGGAGACCATGGCCCAACACTCCGATGGTGTTTAAGCCATTCTCCAAAGCGGCTTTGTGCGCATGAATATCGATGCCATAGGCCAGGCCACTGACCACCAACACCTGTTGCTCGGCCAGCTCGGTAACCAGCTTTTTTGTTTGCTCTTTGCCGTAATCGGTGGCCCTGCGTGTGCCCACGATAGCCACCACCTTTGCTGCGTTTAAATCGGCCATGCCTTTGTAATACAGCAGCACGGGCGAATCGGCACAGTCCTTTAAGCGCTGCGGGTATAGGGCATCGGTGTAATGGAGCGGAACAATCTTGTAGTCGCTGATAAATTTCATTTCTGCTTCTGCCTCTTGCAATACCTCGCTGAGGTTGACCTGTCTGGCTTTTTCCTGCCCTATGCCCGGTATTTTCTCCAGCTTGGTTTTGCCGGTTTTAAACACGGCTTCGGCACTGCCGCAGTAGGCAATCAGATTTTTGGCCAGTAAATCACCGATTCCTTTTACCGAACTGAGTGCAATGGTATAGAACAGTTCGCTTTCGTTTTTATTCACTAAATCCTTTTTACTTTGAGGCTTTCAAAAATATGTAATGAAGGTACTCTTCAAACTTTCTGCTGCTACTATTTTACTGTGTTGCCCCTGGTTTTTTGTTCTCAGCCAAACTTCTTATTCCGACCTGGGACCCTATAATCAATACCGCACCGCACAGAACCCGCTGTACTGGAAAAACAAAAGCCCGCACGAAGGCTACTGGCAGCAGGATGTGCACTACAAGATTCAGGCAAGGGTGGACGAAACCACCGATATAATTACGGGCGAAGAAGAGCTGACCTATTTCAACAACTCGCCCGATACGCTGCGCTATGTATTCTTTCATCTTTATCAAAATGCGTTTCAGCCCGGCAGCTATCTGCACGATTTGCAGGAGCACAATGAGATGCATCCCACCTATGGCAAATACGAAAATGCCAAACTGGGCACCACCATCGAGGCGATACAATGCAAGAAGAAAGATTTAAAAACAGAGCTGGACAACACCATTCTCAAAGTGTATCTCGAGGAGCCATTGGCTCCTCATGCTGCTGCCAAAATCTTTATACGGTTTCGCACCTTTTACGACACCGGCAGCACGCGCAGACGCATGAAGAAATATAGCGCCTGGGGCTTTAAGCACTACAATGGCTGTCAGTGGTATCCGAAGGTGTGCGTCTATGACCGGAAGTTTGGCTGGTGCACTGACCAGCACCTCAACCGCGAGTTTTATGGCGACTACGGCACCTTTGATGTAGACCTCACCTTTGCTTCCAATTACATTGTGGAAGCCACCGGCTTTCTGCTCAACGAAAACGAAGTGCTGCCCGATACGCTGCGGCAACGGCTCGATATCCGTAACTTTAAAGACAAACCCTGGGACGAAAAACCCTCTGTGATTATCCCCTACAAGAAAGGACAAACCAAAACATGGACCTACCATGCCGAGAATGTTCACGACTTTGCTTTTACTGCCGACCCCTCTTATCGTTTGCTGGATACTATTATTTATCCTTCTGCGCAGTTTCCTGCGCTGGCACATGGCCGCCATGCCGATGCACGCGGAGTGCGCTGTGTGGCACTGGTGCAGGAGCCTCACGCCAGCGGCTGGCAAACGGCACACGAATATCTGGCTAAAATCATTCACGCATTCTCGCGCGATTTTGGAGTATACGAGTATCCCAAAATTGTGGTGGCCGATGCGGCCGATGGCATGGAATATCCGATGCTCACGCTCGATGGCGGACGCGACCCCGAGTATCGCGGCCTGCTGGTGCATGAGGTGGGCCACAACTGGTTTTATGGCATGATTGGCAGCAACGAAACCTATCGCGCAGCGATGGACGAGGGATTCACGCAGTTTTTAACCGCCTGGGGAATGGAAGCCATAGACGGCCCTTACATTGTGCAGGATTCCTCCAGGAATAAATACATCCGCAAGTTCTGGCAGGCTACGCCCGTGCGCGACAATAAATTTTTCTACAGCTACCTGAGCGATGCCATCGTGTTTAACGATGAACCGCTGAATACCCACAGCGATGGGTTTAACGGAGCATTGGGCCAGGGCGGTGGCTACAGGCATGTTTATTCCAAAACGGCCACCATGTTGTATAATTTACAATATGTGTTGGGCGATTCGCTGTTTCTGGCGGCTATGCAGCACTATATGCAGCAATGGAAAATAGCGCATCCTTATCCCGAAGATTTTCGCAACAGCGTGATTCGATTCACCGGGGTAGACCTCAACTGGTTTTTTGACCAGTGGATGGAAACCACCAAGAACATTGACTACAAAGTAGGCAAAGTGCGCAAAGGGCAGTTCGATAATGAGTATGCCATTACACTCCGCAGAAAAGGCCGCATGCAAATGCCGATAGATCTGCGTGTGGTCTCTAAGCGCGATTCGGTGTATGATTTTATCATACCCAATACCTGGTTTGCCAAGCAGGAGAAGCCAAACGTAAAAGTGCTCTCGCGCTGGATTGGCTGGGATAAACTGCGCCCCACCTACACAGCCACCGTGACCATACCGGGCGGTATTCAAAATGTGATACTGGACCCCAGCCAGCGCCTGGCCGATATCAATATGCTCAACAACCGCCAGCGCGGCACGGTCGACTTCCGATTTGATTCGCGCATTTTTCCGTTTCCTTCCTGGACCCGCTACAGAATGTATATGCGCCCCGACCTGTGGTGGAATGCTTACGATGGCTTTAAAATAGGCCTGCACCTGCATGGCAATTACATGAATGTGAAACACGTGTTTGCCTTCAGTGCCTGGGTCAACACACACCTGGCACAAGGCGGCAACGCCTATTATCTGCCGCGCGAAAGCAAAAAGAAAGCGGGCTGGTTCAGCTACCGGTTCGACTACAGCACCGCACTGGACCCGGTGATTAAAAAAGGAACATTTTATTTCAGCAGCCGCTGGCTGGATGGGTACGAAATGTATAAGCTGGGCCTGGTGAAGCAGTTTCCGCACAACGTAACGCTGGATGTACACTTCAAAGGCTTCACGCGCAACAAAGAAGACTGGCGCCACTATCTCCTGTTTCCTTCGGAGTGGAGCACGATATGGACCAGCCACAAAAAGTTTAATGCCAGCCTCAACATTACCGCCACTTACAGCTATAACCATCCAAAATTTTACGGCTACCTGAGCGGGCATCTGCGCAGCGCCATGCTGAGCTCTTCTTACAACTATCATTACTTCGAGCTCACCAACATTTTGAAGGCCAGCGCCTGGAAGCTGGATTTCCGCACCCGGGTGTATGGGCGCTTTGGCACCGCTAAAGACTTACCGGCCGAGAGTGCCTTGTTCTTTGCCGGAGGCAATCCCGAAGAAATGATGGAAAGCAAATATTACCGCGCTGCGGGCTTTGTGCCGGCTGCTATGGCTTACACCTATCGCGATAATATGAATCACCTGCATTATGGTGGCGGCCTGAATATGCGCGGCTATGCCGGCTATCTGCTGGCCGAAAAAGATGCCAGCGGGCAGGTATTGCCGGCCTACAAAGGCGCATCGGGTTTTGCTGTAAACATAGAGATGGATTTTAACCGGATAGTGAAAGTCAAAAATGCCAAGCTCAAAAGCATCTTTGATTTAAACACATATCTCTTTGTGGATGCAGGAGCCATTGCCTACACCAATACACTGAATAAACAGCAACTGTCGCAACTGCGGGCCGATGCCGGAGCCGGAGTCGCGCTCACCATTAAAAGATGGGGACCGCTGCAAAACATAAAGCCGCTCACGCTTCGCTTTGATGTGCCTTTCTTTATTACCCATGCCCCGTTTGTGAGCCAGAAGCATGTGGATTTTCGGTGGGTGGTGGCCGTGAGCCGCGCCTTTTAAAAGCGGATAGCGGCCTGCTTCTTTTGGCAACAGCGATTGTGCCTATATTTATGGCGTGATTACCAAAAAATCGAAATACGCCATTAAGGCCTTAGTCTACCTCAGCAAGCAGGAGAAAGAGAAACGCATCCTCATCGAAGAAATAGCGCAGGCGGAGCGCATTCCCAAAAAATTTCTGGAAGCCATTCTGCTCGACCTCCGCAAAGCCGGCTACCTGGGCAGCAAGAAAGGCAAGGGCGGTGGTTATTATCTGCTCAAGCCGGCCGAGGAAATTAACATGGCCGAAATCATGCGCCTGTTTGACGGGGCCATTGCCCTGGTGCCCTGTGTGGCCCATCGCTACTACGAAGCCTGCGAAGAATGCTTAGACGAAATTACCTGCCCCATCCGCGAGGTGTTTCGCATTATCCGCGAGCAAACCGTAGCCACCCTCAAAGACAATACCTTTGCCGAGCTGCTTAAAAAAGAAAAGAAACTAAAGCGCTACCGCAGCTAAACCCTGTAGGCTGTTACCGGGGCTACACCGCCCCCGGCTTACCTGCGCGCAAAGTTGAGGAGGTTTTGCACCTCCAGGTAGGAGAGATGCGGATTGCCCCCCTGTGTGGCATACATCGGTAACTGATCGACCCCCACACCACCGGCCAGCCAGATATAATCGGGATATTTTAAATAGCTGGGGTAGTTCTGTGTATCAAACTTTTCCCATTTGCCACCCACAATGCGGTTGTTTTGGTCTACATATAAGCGATACTCTATGGTGCGGGCTTTGGTCAGCGTTTTGTTGGCAATGCCGGCTGCGGTGGCGTTATTATTCAGCGGCAGTTCGCCCAGCAGATGCAGCGTAAGGCGGATGTCTACCGTTTTTTTGGTAGCAGGCGGCATGGCGGTGAGCAGCGTGGCAACGGCACTCTCCTTCATGATTTCCCGTTTGTAGCCCACCACCGATTCGTTCCATTTCTCCTCGCCCTGTTTCACATCCACAAAGAAGGTGCGCTTTTGCCGCCCCAGTACTTCGCGCAGCAGAATATCAAAGGTGCCGGCATCGGGCATGCGGCTGTTGTTTTCGCCCACCGAGGCATACCACTGGGCATAAAAGCAGGACGCAGCCGCCAGGGCTTTGAGGTCTGCGGGATAAAAACGCACATAAATTTCGGAAGCAGTGTCGTACGATTTTACGGTGATGGTGCGCTCCGGCTCGGGCAGCCAGGCTCCCGCCAGGCGCATGCCATTGCAGAAACCCTCCCAGGCCTGCACGCGCACAGTATCGGTCCGGGCCACTCCGCTTTCCACCACCTGGCGGAGGAGCAGGCGCTCGGGCCCGCGGTGCAGCAGCTCGTTTTTGGTGATTCTAAAATCGGTGTATCCCAGATAGATATCCATTTTCTCGGCCGGTGACAAGGCCGCTATGGCCTCCACACTCATTTGCTGCACCTGCGCCCAGGTCAGCAGCGAGTCGCTGTGCGGGTGGCCCGCAGGGGTCTGCATCCAGCGGGTGGCCAGCCCGCCTTGCAGCAGCGGCATGTAATAGCCCCCCCAGGGAGCCTGCCGGGCATTGGGGTGATATTCGTTGAGGCCCTTGGTATAGGTGAGGTAGCTCTCTTGCAGGCTATCGTGCTGGGGCGAATGAATCAGGAACTTTTTTACATAGCAGAGGTCCGCCTGGTCAATATGCAGGCTGCTGCAATCCTGCGCTGCGCTGCGCAGGGCCAGCAGGCTGCCGAGCAGCACCGCAAGGTATGTTTGTTTCATGGGGGGTGGGGGTTTAATTTATGCGGGGCGAATGTATTACCTGTGGCTGCATTCGCAAACGGCAGAGGCAAAGGGAAAAGGGTGATTACACGCTTTCAAAAAACTTAACCGCAAACTCGCAGAAGGTGATGATGGTTTCCTTATCTAAATCAAATTCCTTCCGGTTGCCTAAATAATTTCTGCTTTCGGGGCTTATTTCTTTTCCGGCTTTT